>JAFQBR010000098.1 GCA_017399665.1 Clostridia bacterium
TTAGTAAGCTTGCTTACGTATGTATTATCACAGTTAGATACTGATAATGCATAATACCCTACCCAACCGTTTGAAGAAGAACCTTTTGTTACCGTTATATGGCTTGATTTATTTATTACTTCAACAAGTTTATAGCAAGCATTGAACGCATAATTACCAATAGAAGTTACGCTATCACCTATTACTACTGACGTTAAACCGCAACCAGCGAACGCATAATAACCAATAGAAGTTACGCTATCGGGGATTACTACGCTTGTCAAACTCTCGCACTCCAAGAACGCAGCCCAGCCAATAGAAGTTACGCTAGCACCTATTTCTACTGACGTTAAACTATCGCAATTACGGAACGCCATATAACCAATAGAAATAACTGAATCGGGTATGTCTACTGACATTAAACTACTGCAGTCCTCGAACGCAGAATCACCAATAGAAGTAACTGAGTCGGGTATTACTACTGACGTTAAACTATCACACCAAGAGAACGCACCATCACCAATAGAAGTTACCGGTAGGTCGTTGTAAGTAGGTGGTATAATTATTTTTTCACCTTTAGCATCACCTATACCAACAACCTCATATTCTTCTTTACCAGAAATTTTTTGGTATTCTAAGCCTTCGATGTATTCTTTTTTACCAGACGAAGAACAGGAACACAGCAAAGATAAACTTGCAATTAGTAAAAGAATAAAGGTAATTAATAATTTTTTCTTCATAAATCACTCCTTAAACATAAATTAATTTATTATTTTTTTTATTCAAGTGTTATTTTCTAGCCTTTGATAGGAAACAAACTCTTTTATTTGTTCAACTTAATTTTCTTGAAATTTTAAATTTATTGATCCAACGCCACCCTCAATCTCTATATGATTTTGACCTTTTTCGCTACCGCAAAAATGTGTAACAGGATTTCCATCTACCGTAATGCTACCAACACCTTTTTCAATATTAACTTTGTAATCTTCTTTGCTACCGATTAGCGTTACATTGGATTCCCCAACGCCAAATTTTAAATTGCTACCACCCAAAACAGCGGCGGTTAAATTCAATTCCCCCATTCCCATTTCAAGTGAAAGGTTATTGAGTGTACCGCTAACAACAGTAATTTGTCCCGCGCCACCCTTAATATCTGCCTTAGTAGAAGCGTTAATGGATTCAAAGCGCACGTCGCCCGCGCCAAGTTTAAGTTCGATTGAGTTTGCAGACAAATTATCTACCGTCATTTTTGCTGCGCCAGTTGAAATATTTACGTTATCAAACACCATATCTTTGGGCACAGAAATAATTAAAATTGGATTGTGATAATTACTATTTCCTTTTGCTGTATCCACAATTTTTAAAATGCCATTTTCTTCAGATACAGATAGATATTTTAAATTGCTTTCAACTAAAAATTCATCTGCGCTTACAATTTTAAAATCAGCTGCGTTGATTTGAACGTTTAACGAATGAATTTCGCACGTTACTTCGTATGTTATTGTTTCATCTAAAACAGCGTCTTGCTTGCTACAACCAACAAAAAGAGCAAGTAATATTGTTGATATAATGACTGTGATAATTTTTTTCATTTTTCAAACCTCATTATTTTCCATAATTTTTATATAAGCAAAATATCGGTAAAATGGCGCAAAATAATATTTTGCCAACTTTTTTATTTTGCAATATAGTGAAAATAATATAGTCATTATATCACTAAATAAGCAAAATAGCAATAGATAAATTCTTTGTTTTATTTTTATTATTAATAAAAAACAGGCAAAAAAATAACCTTTGGCGGTACAAAAAATAGCCGTTGTTAACAAATGGTAAACAAAAGGGGGATTTTTTTGCTTTTTTCTTGCTTTTTTGAGAAATTTTTATTTTTTTTGTATTTACAAATATAAAATTATATTGTATAATAGTATACAGAAAAATTTGCTTTGGAGAGTACTTATGACAGCTTTGTACAAAAGAGTGCTTATTAAAATAAGCGGTGAAGCGCTTGCTGGCGAAAAGGGCACGGGCTACGACGATAAGGTGCTAAAAGAGGTTGCTTTACAAATTAAACAGGCTACCGAGCTTGGCGCTGAGGTTAGTATTGTTGTTGGCGGTGGAAACTTCTGGCGCGGTAGACAAAACCTAGATATGAACAGAAGCACGGCGGACTATATGGGTATGCTTGCAACAGTTATGAACTCACTTTGCTTGCAAGAAACCTTAATCGCAAACGGCGTTCCTGCAATAGTTCAAACATCTTTCCCGGTAATGCCACTTGCGCGCCCATTTGATAGAAGAGAGGCAGACGAAGCGCTTAAAAACGGCAAGGTTGTTATTTTTGGCGGTGGTACGGGGCTACCCTATTTTTCTACCGACACAACCGCATCACTTCGCGCTTGCGAAATAGAGGCAGACCTACTTCTTCTTGCTAAGAACGTGGACGGTATTTACGATAGCGACCCCAAGATTAACAAGAACGCAAAGCGTTACGATAGTATCTCTTACGACGATATAATTAGCAAAAACTTAAAAGCAATGGATCTTTCTTCGGTAATAATGTGCAAAGAAAATAACCTTCCGGTGTTCGCATTTGCGCTACTTGAAAAGAACTCTATTGTTAACGCGCTTACCAAAAAAGATTGCGTAGGCACTTGGATTAAGTAAAAACTAACTTATAAACACTTTTAATATATTCGCTTAATAAAATAAGCAAAATCAAAGGAGAATTTAACTATGGCAGCAGATATGGAAAAAATTGAAATGATACTAATGGAAAACGAAGAAAGACTAGAAAAAACTCTTAACGTTTTTAAGTCTGACCTTGTTATGATAAGAGTTGGCAGAGCTAACCCACACGTTTTAGATAGAGTTATTGTTGACTACTACGGCGTTCCCACACCTATTAACCAAGTGGGCAATATGTCTGTTGTAGACGGTCAATGCCTTGTTGTTGCACCTTGGGATAAATCACTTTTAAAAGCTGTTGAAAAGGCTATTCAGGCTGCAAACATTGGTATTAACCCCACTAACGACGGTAACGTTATTCGCCTTGTTTTCCCTGCTTTAACTGAAGAACGCAGAAAAGAGCTTGTTAAACAGGTTAAAAAGATGACTGAAGACGCTAAGGTTGCAACAAGAAATATCAGACGCGACACCTTAGATACTTTAAAGAAGCTTAAAAACGGCAAGGAAATTACCGAAGACGAACTTGCTGAATTTACAGAAAGCGTTGAAGAAAGCGTAACACAATCTATTGCTAAAATAGAAAAGGCTTCTCAAGAAAAAGAAAAGGACGTTATGACTGTTTAATGGCTAAAATCGCTTTTGATAAAGTGCCACGCCACGTCGGTATTATTATGGACGGTAACGGCAGATGGGCTACTTTACATAAACACAAAAGAAGCTTCGGGCATAAAAGAGGCGCTCGAGCAATAAAGGACGTTGCTAAAACTCTCTTCGATAACGGTGTTGAGTTTCTTTCGCTATACGCTTTTTCTACCGAAAACTTCAACCGCCCCAAAAAAGAACAGGACTATTTATTCCGTTTGCTTAAAGAGGGCATTAAAAGATATGGGGAAGACTGCCTTAAACAAAAAGTGCGCCTTGTTATTTCCGGCGACCTAGACGTTTTTGATAAGGACTTAAAAGAGCTAATTTGTTCTTACGTTGAAAAAACGCAGGTCTATACTACCCCTGTTATGAATATTTGTTTAAGTTACGGGGCGAGACAAGAACTTTGTCGCGCCTTTAACCTTATGATTAAGGATAACGTTAGCGTTTGCGACGAACAGACTGTTGAAAAATATCTGTTTAACCAATTACCGCCACTTGATCTTGTTATTCGTTCTGGCGGTGAGCAAAGACTTTCTAACTTTATGCTTTGGCAGGCAAGCTATGCCGAACTTTATTTTACTGACCTTTTATGGCCTGATTTTGGCAAGGAGGAAACGCTGAACGCGCTTAGCTGGTTTGCTTCCCGTAAGCGCCGTTTCGGCAAGGTTGATAATGCTTAAAAGAACTATTACAGGCGCTGTTTTGGTTGCACTTTGCGTAGGCTTTTTCTTTTTAAGAACTTTAAATAGCGCATTCTTTCACATACTTATTTCTTTAATCGCTTTAATTGGTACAATTGAGGCGGTTTTAATTACAGGCGAAAAAACAAGCTTTTTTCAAAAAATAATTAGCGTGCTTTGCTCTTTTTGCGTTTGCCTGTTCTTTTATTTGTTTAAAGAAACAGGCGCGCTTATAAGCCTTTGCGTGTTTGTTATAGCGCAGTTTTTTTACCCTGTTTTTACACGCGGAAATGCTAAGCTTGAAAGCGTTGCGGTAGCTATTTTTACCTGTGTTTATCCTTCTGCTTTACTTATTCCGCTTATGATGACTAACACCTTAGGCAAAATTTCTACCTTTGCGCTTATTCTTACTTTTGTTATTTCACCCTGCGCAGACGTATTCGCTTACCTTGTTGGCAGAACCTTTAAGGGTAAGAAATTATGCCCCGAAATTAGCCCAAACAAAACAATAAGTGGGGCTATAGGCGGTTTAATAGGCGGTATGGTGGGTAGCATTGTGGTTTATGCGCTAACAAAAAACACCTTTACTTATCACCTTTCAACAAACCCTTTCGTGTACTTTGCGCTAGTAGGTCTTTTGGCTTCTTGCCTAACCGAAATTGGCGACTTGGTTGAAAGTTATATTAAACGTTCCTTTGGTGTAAAAGATTCCGGCAAAATTTTCCCCGGCCACGGCGGTATGCTTGACCGCTTTGACGGTTTGATTTTTGCTTCCGTATTTATTTATTTTGTAGTCGCTTTATTTTAAGCAAGACTAACCGTTTGTAAAATTGTAAAAAAGGCAAAAACCTTTAATTATGTTGTAAATTTATTTATACTTAATTTGTTTTTTGCATAAAATAAGAATATATCATTTTAGGGGCTTTAGCCCCATTTGGTTATTATGAAAAAAATTGCATTACTAGGCTGTACGGGGTCGATTGGCAGACAGGTGCTTGAGGTTGTTGACCGCCACAGCGATAAATTTAAAATTGTTTCACTTTGCTGTAACTCTAACGTAAAGCTTTTAAAAGAGCAAATTGCAAAGTATAAGCCAGAGGTTGTTGGGCTTTCTAACCCTGAAAAGGCAAGCGAAATCACCGCTCTTCCAAGCGGAACTACCCTTTATACAGGCGAAAACGCACTTCTTCATTGCGTTCTTCCCCAAGCTGATATAGTTGTAGTCGCAGTTGTGGGATTTTGCGGGCTTTCAAGCGTTATTCAAGCTTGCAAAATGGGCAAAGTTATTGCCCTTGCCAATAAGGAAAGCTTGGTTGCCGGCGGAGAAATTGTAACTAAACTTGCAAAAGAGCACGGCGCAACTATAATTCCTGTGGACAGCGAGCATTCCGCTATTTGGCAGTGCTTACACCACAACAGCCAAACCCCCTTTAAAAAGATTTTATTAACGGCTTCTGGCGGTGCGCTTCGCAACACACCGATAAGCGAGCTAGAAAAGGTTACCCCCGAAATGGCGCTTAACCACCCCACTTGGCAAATGGGCGCAAAGATTACCGTTGACTGTGCAACCATGATGAACAAAGGGCTTGAGGTTATGGAGGCTATGTGGCTTTTTGACTGCGCGGTAGATAAAATACAAGTGGTAATTCATCCGCAAAGTGTTATACATTCTATGGTTGAATATGCCGATAACGCGCTTATTGCCCAACTTAGCAACCCCTCTATGGATATTCCCATTCAGCTAGCGCTAAGCTACCCGGAAAGAATTGAAAGCGGAACTACCCCACTTGACTTTTCACTTTTAACACTTAATTTTTCTGCACCCGACTTTGACCGCTACCCCTGTTTAAAGCTTGCGCTTGAGGTTGCAAAAATGGGCAAGAACTTCCCATGCGCGTTGAGCGGAGCAAACGAAGAAGCTGTTAGCCTGTTTTTAAGCGGAAAAATTAAATTTACTCAAATTGAAAAATACGTGCGCTATGCTGTTGAAAACACCAAAGAGCTTGCGCCCACTTACGAAAATCTTGTAATTACTAACGACAGAGCAAGAGCGCTTGTTCTAACGGCATATAAGGAGAATAAAATTGACTAACCATATAACAGCCAACCTTTCGGCTGGCATACTTTCTACTTTAGGCTCTTTTGCCTTAGCTATACTCGTTTTACTTTTTATGATTACCGTGCACGAATTCGGGCACTACGCAGTTTCTAAAATCTTTAAGTTTAAGGTAAACGAGTTTGCAATAGGCATGGGCCCTGCTATTTTTAAAAAGACCAAGAAAAACGGCGAAATCTTTTCTTTAAGGGCAATTCCCTTAGGCGGTTTTTGCGCATTCGCAGGCGAAGATGCAGACGATACAGACCCACAGGCATTTAACAATAAAAAGCCTTGGCAAAGGTTGCTTGTTTTAATTGCCGGTGCAAGCATGAACTTTATTGCAGCTTGCATTATCTTTTGTATTTCTATTGGTTGCTACGGTCAAATAACACCTCAGGTTTTTGAAGTAAAACCCAATTTACCTGCCCCAGCAGAATATACCCTTCAAGCAGAAGACGTTTTAATTTCGGTTAACGGCAAAGATATATACCTAACTACCGACATTATTAACGCTTTAGAAGGCAAGAAAAAAGGCGATACCGTAGAATGTGAAATATTAAGAAATGGCAAGGTTCAAACCAAACAAATTCAACTTGTTGCCGACCCAATCTCTAAAAGCATGCAAGATACAAGCGGTGTTTACGATAGCCTTGGCATTGCAACTATAATTGGCGTTGGCAAAAGCACAAACATTGGCACGGAAATATTACTTCAAGGCGACGCTATTTTGCGTATTACAGACACTCTTCCCACTTCTTACGAGCAAAACGGCGAAGGACTTATTGACTGTGTATTTATTGAAAACGGCAAAAAGGTAACGAAATATATAAACGAGGCTGAATATATGGCGCAGTACCGCCCGTACACTAAGGAAATGTTTATTAGTCGTTTAAAACAGTTCAGCGCTGGCGAAGATGTATATTTTTATATTTCGCGCTACTATGAAGACACACAGACGTCAGAAAGAATTTTAATAAAGTACACTTTAGGGAATCATTTTACCGACGACAAGCAAACGGACGATGGCATTTTAAAGTACTTTAACGTAACTTTGAGCGCGCCAAGTTATAGAATGTATTCACAAAACGTTAAATACGGATTTTTTGAAAGTATTGGTCGCGGTTTTATTTACGCCTTTAAAAACGTAACAACTAACCTCGCTGCGTTTTGGCAACTTTTAACAGGTAAACTTGGCATTGATACGCTAGGCGGACCTATTACCACTATTACAATGACCAGTCAAGTAGCATCACTCGGCTTTAACTACTTGCTTGAAATGGCTGGCTTTATTGGTGTTTCACTTGCAGTATTCAACCTTTTACCTATTCCTGCATTAGACGGCGCAAGAGCGGTTTTCGTTATTATTGAGTGGATTAGAAAAAAACCCATAAACCGCAACGTGGAAGGCATGATTCACACCATAGGCTTAATGCTTCTGCTTGTATTTGCAATCGGTATTGACCTTATTAAATGCGTTTAAAAGACTTTTATGAAACATTTTATGAACTTAAACCCTGCCCCTTTTTTAAGTATTAAATCGGGAGAAAAGGATGTTGAAATGCGCCTTTACGACGATAAAAGAAGGGCTATAAATAAAGGGGATAAAATAGAATTTACTAACAACCAAACGGGGGAAAAGCTTGTTTGCTCCGTTTTGGCAGTAAGGGTATTTGAAAGCTTTGATAGCTTATACCGCGCTTACGATAAAACGCGACTTGGCTATAAGCCAAACGAAAGCGCTTGCCCTTGCGATATGAAGCAATACTACCCACTAGAGCAAATGCAAAAAGATGGCGTTTGCGCGATTGAAATTAAGCTTGACTAATAGCATAAAAAACGCAAACGTAGACTAAAAACTTGTATGGCTCTCACTAAAAAAACCAAAGAAAGGGTGTAAGATGAAAAAACTTGCAGTTATAAGCTCTGTTATAGAGAAAGAGGATCACTTTATTGAATACAGATACGTTGCCAAGCTTGCCGCAGAATCGCTTGGCTATACCGTTTATAGAAATAACGAGGATTTTGGCTCTAAACAATCTAAGTTCAACGAATATTTAGATAACGAAAGACCTGTTTTTATTGTGCTTTTAGGTGACGTTTACTCTAATACTGTAAAGGAAGAGTGTTGTAGAGCAATAAAAAACAATTTGCATATTCTACCCTTTTTTAAAGTACCTAACAGAGAAAGTGCTATTCCACAGTCTGCAATAGATTTGCTTAACGAAATTTCGCCACCAATTTATGCAGGCGACTGCATGAAGTTTTGGAGCGCAGAAGGGCTTTTTAACCATATTAAGGAATCACTTTTGATTTTAGAAGAAAAAACGCATACCCCTGCAATACTCAATCGCGGGCACGGCAAAATTTACGAGCACGCTTCTAAAATGCTTGAAGACGTTAAGCAGGAATACATACTTTGTCAAAAATCTTCAACGCTGATTTTAGGGCCGAACAAATCTCGCCCAGACGAAATAGAATATTACGAACAGCTTGTTGATTGGCTTGCCGATAAAAGCAAACAGCTTAACGGCGAGCATATAAAGTTTACGCATATTTTCTCGCTGGAAAAAACAAAACTAGCAATAGAAAACGCCGGCACAAACTACGATATAGCAAAGGCAAAAGAGCGGATAATGAACCTATTGCCCAACTTATCTAACTGTTTGTTTATAAATACGGACTGGCTTAACAACTCTGTTCCCTTTGTAATTAGCGACGGCGATATGCTTGTTGACCTTTATTTTGCAGGCGGACATTGTAACGTAAAGCTTCACCAAGACCTTATTGACTACCACTCTTTCGCAGACATGCGCGGAGATATTGGCAGTAGCGGGAATATTTTAATAAACATTAACGAAACCGCGCAAAAGTCAGACAAAAAATTCTTCGACCAGCTTTACGCCAAAAAAAAGTAATTTAAGGAGAGCTAACCGTGAAAATTAATCACCTTGGAATTATTCCCGACGGTAACAGACGTTGGGCTAAAGCAAATAACGTTGACCTTTATAAAACGTATAATATTTTTGCAAATAGAATAGTTGAAATTTTTGAGTTTTTTCAAACAACGCAAATCAACGAGCTTACCGTTTATATTGCCAGCAAAGAAAACTTAACAAGAAAGCCAACCGAAATTGACTCTGTTGTTAACGCTTTTGTATCTTCTTTGCCAGCTATTAAGGATATAGCCTTAAAAAACAACTGCAAGGTTAAATTTATTGGGCTTTATAACGTAACCCACCAAAACCTGCTTGACTGCGCTTACGATATACAAAACAGCACGCAAAATAACACGGGCAAGGTTTTAAATATGCTTGTTGGTTATAATCCGTTTGATGAAATAGCGCGCTCTGCCAAGGCAAAAAACAGCGCAGAGCTTGAAGTTAGCGATTTAGAAGTAAACTCTTACGTAGACCTTGTTATAAGAACGGCTGGCAAGCCCGTTAGAATTAGCAATTTCTTGCCCATTCAATGCGGTTATGCCAACATTGAGGTATTTGATAAATACTTTATTGACCTAACTAACGAAGAAATTGCAAGCACCGTTCATTCTTACGAGGACGTTTCCCCAAGATACGGAAAATAATCACCTATACTCTGTCATAACAAAAAGGACCTTTTATTAGGTTCTTTTTTTTATTTTTAAATAAAAAATTATAAAAACACTTGAATAGTTAGGTTGTTTTTGCTACAATATTACCAATCTCAATAAGAGAAGGAGAATTGTTATGAAGAAGATTTTATTTACTTTATTATCTTTATTGCTAGTTATTGCCACGTCGATATTTGTTGCCTGCGATATACCTGGTTCTTCTAACGGCGGTAACGGCGAAAATGACGGTGATGACGGAAAAATCCCACAAATTGATAATTCAGTTGATCTAGGCATCTTTACCCCGCCTGCTGACGACGATAACAGCTATATTGAAGATGAAAAATACTATACGTCAACAGCTATTGATTTAGTTACCGAAATAAACGGAAACTACACCGTAGATAGACCGTTTACACTTGACAAAGATAACCAAAACAAAAGAATTTACCATAATATTTACTTTTACGTAGGCGATTTTTTTCAAATAATTTATTATAAAGACATAAAAGATTTGGGCAAAGTTTACGCAATAATGAGCGATTCTAGCGACCAAGAATATGCTGAAATTGAATATACCGAAAAGGGCACGCCTTTACAAATAAATATTAAAGCAAAAGGCATTTATAACCTTATTTTAGATATAGAAACCTTTGCTATTGACATGGTAAAGGTTGGCGATATCGATACCCCTGTTTACGAAACAATTAAAAGTTGCGAGCTTTACGTTCACCTTTCTGCATCAAATTTTTCTTATACCGAAATGACCTTAAACCCAGAAACTAACGAATATTACATTGAAAAGGATATTCCACTTGGTTCAAGCCTTGGTTTTTACAACGCTTCACACACAGGTCGCTATAAAATGACGGTTGAACAAAGCTTATTAGATACTTTAGTATATAATGATTCTAACTTTTTAGAAAATTCTGAACGCGTTTACGTAAACGTTGGCGGAAAATATAAAATTTACTTTAATGCAAAAACCTACCACTTAAGACTTGAACTTCAAAATCCAGATAGCGCAGAATATTTTTGCCAAGTAGAATGGAATAAAGATCAAGTGCTTACTGCAGTAAGTAGCGAAACGCCATACATATTTACTTATGAATTTGTTGCGCAAGGCAAGGCAAATGATCCTTATGTTGATATACCGAGTTTCTTCCCCAAACTAGGTATGAAATACAAGCTAGCAGTAATTGATGAATGCGGTTGTGTTGCATACGATCAATATATTACTGAAGATGGAACTTACATGTTAACAATAAACTTAAAAGACTTCACACTTACCGTTGAAAAGCTTTAAAACAAACAAAAAGTGCGTCTATAACGCGATTAACGCATAAAATAAATAAAGGACCACTCGATAGCCGAGTGGTTTTTCTTTATATCAAAAAAGGTGAATCTACCCGAAGGTAAATCCACCTAGTTTTGCTTGTGAAAGTAATTTGCTATTTATTACTAATTCATAATAAAAGTAAAGAGTCTATTCTATGATATAGCTAGAAAAATATTTACTCAAAACGAGATCATAATGCGGGGCAGCAGCAAAACATCCACCGTGATGAAGAAATTTGCCTGTTGAATCAAATTTAGCAACCATATCATACCCCCTATCTCCAGGAATAATTGTACATGAAAACACTATAAAATTACCATCTTTCAAGTGCCACAACAAACAGTATCCTGTTGGCTCATTCACACTTTTATTTTGAGAAAAAAATATAATTTCCTCAAAATCATCTAAAAATTCTTCGATTTTATTCGGGTCTAATGTTTCAAGTTTTTCAACTTTTTTATAATCAAATGTTAAAACAGTCTTTGAAGGATCAACCATTTCAAAA
>JAFQBR010000099.1 GCA_017399665.1 Clostridia bacterium
ATTTCTTCTTCTGTTATCTCTTTGCCTGTCTTTTTAGCTTTAATGTAAGTAATAAGCTTTTTAGTAAAGAAAAGCGCGTAGTGAACGGCAAGACCTACTATTATTGCAACTACTAAATCAAAAACGACTGTTAAAACAAAGGTAAGCACCAATACGCATATATCGGCAGGGGATTTCTCTTTAATTACGTGAATAAACTCGCGCCATTCACTCATGTTATATGCAACCATGAATAATATTGCCGCAATAACAGGCATTGGAATAAGTGAGGCGTAGGGCATTAGCAATAATAAAATAAGCAGTAAAACTATTGCGTGAACTATACCGGAAATTGGGCTTCTGCCACCGTTTCTTACGTTCGCTGCCGTTCTTGCAATAGCGCCCGTTGCAGGTATTCCGCCAAATAGCCCTGAGCATATATTGCCAAGACCAAGAGCTATAAGCTCTGTGTTTGGGTTGTGCTTATCGTCAATCATTCTATCCGATACTACGCAAGAAAGAAGTGACTCTATTCCCGCAAGTAAAGCGATAGTAAACGCGCTGGGTATAAGCTCTAAAACTGTATCTAAATTAATAGTAGGAAAGTTGAATTTTGGTAAATCAGATGAAATAGAGTATAAATTACCAATGGTCGTAACGTCAATTTGGCTAAGTAAAACAACTATTGTTCCTGCAAGCACGGCAATTAGCGAGCCCGGGATTTTTTTAGAAACCTTTGGCCATAAAATAAGTATTGCAAGCGCAAACGCGCCAACACCAAGCGCCCACCAATTTATAGTTGCAATATTTTCTATAACAGCCATAAACTTTTCGCTTGTTTCTATTGGGGAAGTTCCTGCAGGATATGTAAGCCCTAAAAAGTCCTTTATTTGTCCAACTAGAATGGTTATTGCTATACCAGATGTAAAGCCTATCGTTATGCTTTTTGGTATAAATCTAATTAACCCGCCAACTCTAAAAAGCCCAAGCAAAATAAGTATTAAGCCGGCTAGCAAAGTGGCAATAACAAGCCCCTCTATTTGGTAATCTAAAACAATCCCCGCAACTATGGTTGCAAATGCCGCAGTAGGGCCTGAAATGTTAACCTTACTTCCGCCAAGAAGTGAAATAACAAACCCCGCTACAATGGCGGTATAAAGCCCTTGTTCGGGAGATACGCCTGATGCGATTGCCAGCGCGATTGAAAGTGGCAAAGCAATTATTGCAACAATTAAACCTGCAATAATATCGTTTATAAATTGTTTTTTGCTGTAAGATTTAAAAAGGGTAAAAATCTTGGGTTGAAATATCTTCATAGCATTCCTTCTTTTGTTGATGAAAAGATTATACTTTGTTTGCAAAATAATTTCAAGTAAAATTTTTACTATTATCTATTTTTTTATTATAAAATTTTGTTATTAACTCAGTATCGAAAATCAAACTAAATTTTATATATTATTAATGTAAACAAATAATATGATTTGTTTACTTTTTTAATAAATAAATTAAATTTTAACTTGAAAAAAGTAAGTTTTGGCGGTATAATATGTGCAGAAAAAAATTTTTCCAATAAAACTCTAATTTTATTCGTTTAATTAGTGCAGGGGAGATTATGGAAAGAAAAAGATTAGATGATTTACTTGTAAAAATAGCAAGTGGCGATAATAACGCCTTTGCTGAATTTTATCAAAAGACGTTAAAAGGAGTATACGTCTTTGCTTATTCCTATTTAAAGGAAAAAACGGCAACGGAAGATTTAGTGCAAGAGGCGTATATTCAAATAAAATTAAAGGCGCATACCTATAAATCGGGCACAAATCCCAAAGGGTGGTTTTTACAAATCGTTAAAAATATGTGCATAGACGAAATTAGAAAAAGAAACCGCTCCGAAAGTTTGTTTGCAGACGGCGACCAGCTTGAAAAGGTTGTAGCAAGCCCCTTTGAAGAAAATTCTGCAATGCGTTTTTTATTAGATAAGCTTACAGATGAAGAAAAAGAGATTGTTCTTTTACATATTTACTGGGGCTATAAACATAAGGAAATTGCAAAAATGCTTAATATTCCCTTAGGAACTGCGCTTTGGAAATACAACGGCGCAATAAAAAAACTAAAAACTTATAAGGAGGATTTATGAGAGCGAAAAAGTTTTTTAAAAAACTGAATAGCGAGCTAGACGGCGTTTTACCTGCAATGTCAGAAAAAGTTAAAAGCGCACCCATTCCCCCTTGCGAAAGTCAAAGTGAAATTGAAGAAAATACCAAAAAGCCCTTTAATATTTTTGAGTTTTTTACTTTAAAAAGAGTTTGCGCTTTTGCTTCTGCATTAGTAATACTTATGGTTGGTATTATGGGAAGCATAGCTCTTTTCGGTGGCGCAAAGGTAAGTGATAGGGCGGTTGTTACTATTGATATAAATCCCTCTTTTGAACTTGTTTTAGACGAAGATATGAAGGTGGAAAAGGTTACAAGCACAAATACAGACGGCGATATGCTTTTAAAATCGCAGGGCTTTGCGGATACGCTTATTGGACTAGAACTTAAAGAGGTAACCTTAATAATTGCAAATAAAGCAACCGAATATGGCTTTATAGATTACCGCAAAGACGGAACAAACGGCGAATATAATCAAATTAAAGTAAATGTTTCAGGTAATACTGAAAAATTACCTAAAGATTTACTTTCTGGCGTTAATCAGCACTTAACGCAAAGCTTTATGCAAGAGGGTATATTCCTTTTTGTTGACTGCGTTCAAACGACAGTAAATGACTTTAACACTCTTTTACAAACAGCGCAAGAAAAAGCTCAATACTACGGCGAGGGCATCAAAAACGCAGGGGCAGAGATGACTGCATATTGCGAAGAATTAGTTTTAGATTATACAACTAGCTTGCTTTTATATACTGTTGAAAAGTATAAACTTGTTAGCGAAATCACGCAGATAAACGAGCAAATTAAAGAAGATCAAAGTAATATTTTAGGCTTAGACTATTGGACTTATTTTGGCGACAGTGAACAAATAGCTGGCTTAAAAGCGGAAATGAGCATCAAGCTTGAAGATTTATATCAAAAATTTAATATTGATGCGCGTACGAGTACGAGTGGAGTAGCTTTTTACCTAGTTAGTGGCGCGCTTGAAAATTTTGACCTTGCTTCTGCTGAAGAAGTTTTAAAAACCGGCGTAACCGTGGCATTTTTTGAAAGCGAGTTAATGGATAATCTTATACTTACTTCCATGGATTCAATAATATCAACAGTTATTGAATTTTATTCTCAAATAGTTATGGGAATGATGGAAAATATCACCCAAACGGTGAACGAAATTATAAGCAGTACGGAAGAAATAAGAGCTCAATTGTTCACTCATGAAAAACTAGATAGTATTTCACAAGAAGAATATCAGGCCTTTTTAACGTCAATCGGAAAGTAAATAAAAGATTGGTGTAATAAAAAGACCTAAAAATAATAGGTAAAAATAAAAAATAAGGCGATGTCACAAACAATGGTTGATTTTTTTAAGAGATAAAATTACTTTAGTTAAAAGCTAAAATAAGTTTTAGATGCGAGTAAGAGGCGGCATTTGTAAATTTTTGCAAGGAAGCGTACTTGCCGTACGTTGGAATTGTAAAAATTTGCAAATAACAAACTATTACGAAGTATATAAAACTTATTTTATCAACCGTTTGTTGTGACAGAGCCAATAATAAAAAAAATTTTAAAAATTACCAATAAAATTAAAATCTCATTCGTTTAATAAGCGAAAAAAAACTTAAGGAGTAAAACTATGAAAAAACAATTACTAAAACTTTTAGCACTCACATCAGCTGTGGTTATAGCTTTCCCCTTATTTGCTTCTTGCTCAAAGGATGAAGAGCCTCAGGTTAAAGCTGTATCACACGTATCACTTGACATCAACCCCTCTTTATCTTTTTCTTTAGATGAAGAAAACAAGGTAATCTCTGTTCATGCGTCTAACGAAGATGCACAAATCATGCTTTACGGCGAACATTTAGAAGGTTTAACTCTTGACGTAGCTTTAGAAAAAGTGGCTCAGCTTTCACTTGAATTAGACTATTTAAACGTAGATAATCACGGTATCAACGTAAGCGTTAGCGGTAATATTGGCGAGGCAGAGGTTGTTGGCAAGGTTGAAGGCGCATTCGATAAAGAAAGCGGTTCTTTAGACGTTAACGTTTCTGCAGACGGAACGTTTAGTGATTTAAGAATGCTAGAATCTATAAAAGCAAACTTTAGCGCAAACGTAGACGTTCAAAATCTTACTGTTAATGAATACAAATTAATCGCTGAAGCTCAGGCTGTAGACGGAACTTTATCTGTTGAAGAAGCGGTTAAAATGAAAACAGAAGAGCTTATCAAGATTATCTCTGACGGAGCAAAAGAAATTGAACCTTATGCAACCAAAGCATATAACGCAGCAGTTGCAGTTGCAGAAAGAGCATATAAAGAGCTTAAAGGTCAGCTTATCGATACAATGTGGCTTGAACCTTACGTAAAAGATATGGCAAGCGCAGCTTTATCAGGTAAAAGAAAGTACCTTATCAATAACGGCGCTTTATACAATATGTATGCAGCATCTTCAAGAGTAATGGGCGTTGCTATCGACTCTATCGAAAAGGCTATTGAAATTGCGAACAACACTCAAGTTCCTACTGCAACTATAGATAAAATTGCCGTAGCACTTGCTCTTACTGAAGAACAAAAAGCAGCTTTCGTTGCAGAAGTTACAGTAGACGGTAAAATCACTCTTGCATCAATCGAAGCATATCTTACAAGATGGCTTAAAAACTTAACTAGCGAACAAAGAGCTCAGATGAAAGCTACAGTTCAAGCTTTAATTAGTGACGTTCAAGCGTTTGCTCTTACTATAGATAGCGCAATTGCAGAAGAATACAAGAAAGCACTTGAAAAACTTGCAACCGATTTAAACGACGCTATTCCTAGTGAATTAAAGAGTTTAGCAGGCTCTTACTTAGGCGAATTTGAAAAGCTTATTAATAATATTTTAACGGCAGTAAACGATAAAGAACCTTTAGTTGCTGCAAAAGAGGTTAAGGTAAGCTTTGATGATGGCGCAGAAATGTTTATGAAACTTATGAGAGCAGAACTTACTGAAGAAGACCTTGCAAGCGTAGAAAGCAAAATAGCTCTTGTAAACGATACTTTAGCTACTTACGAAAAGAACTTTGCAGATGCTAAGGCAAAAGCTGAAGCAGACGCTAAGGCTTGGCTTGAAAGCGCAAGAGCAGCAAGAACTCAAGCTTAATATAACTAATATAACTTTAAATTACCAATATATAATTTGCGTTGCAGATAACATTTTTTATTCTCCCCCTCCTTTTAGTTATCAGTTAGCGCAAATTGAAAAACAAAATGCGCGGATTTAAATCCGCGCATTTTTATGCTTTATATAAATTGTTATTCTTTAACGTTGCCAATCGAAAGTGCTAAAATTGCTTTAAGTATAGGCATAGCGTTTGCTGCTTGTTCGTAAATTAAGGTGTTGGGGTAGTTAAGCGTTTCTTCAGAAATATCTACGCCACGGTTAATGGGCATTGAGTGAAGAAGTAGTGCTTCTTTATTAGCAAAACGGAAATAACGGTCTGTAAATAAAAACTCTTTATCAAATTCGTGGTCCATAATAAAGATAATATCAGCACCGCGAACACCGTCTTCAATTTGATCAAATACGTCAACGAAACCAAATTGGTTGCAGTAGGTTAAAATTTCTGCAGGTGGCTCGTGTCCGTCTGGGCAAACGATAGAAATATCAAGTCCGCATTTAACTGCACCGGCAATTAAAGAGTAGTCGCCGTTGCCAACGTCGCCAATTATTGCCATTTTTAAACCGCGTAATTTGCCCTTGTTTTCCCAAATTGTAAGAAGGGCAGCTAGTGACTGGCAGGGGCTTGTTCTGCCGTTAGCGTTAATTACGGGCATGCAAGAATAGTTTTCCAAAATTTCTGCGTCGTGTAAAAATTCGGTATCAACAACTACTGCAGAAACGCCGTAATTTTTAACAATAGTAGTAGTGTCTGGATCTTTTAATTCTTCAGCAATTTTTGCACCCGGTAAAGATACCGTTATGGGCATACCGCCAAGCTCGTTAACGGCAATTTGAAAGCCAATTAAAGAACGTACGTAAGCAGGCTTTGTAAGTAGGGCAACGTATTTGCCGTTTAGCCAATTCATTCTTTCGCGCACCGTTTGCTTTTGTTTTATTTCTTTTGCAAAATGTAATATTTCAAAAATATCTTCAGTTGCGGTATTTTGCAAAGTGATAATCATTTTATTATTTAGTTTTCTTTTGGGAGTATAACCGTTTAAGTTCATAAATCTCTCCTTTAAAGTCGCTTTTATGCTTGCAAAAATTTGTAAACATCTATTTCGTATACTTACATTATAACAAAAAAAATTAGATGTTTCAATCTTTTTTTATAAAAATAAGGTAAATTTCTCATAATTAAGTAAAGAGTTTTATAATTCTTGTTTTTTATGCGTTTATTTTGATTTTTAATTATGTGCGAATTGACTAAATCAATTTTACATTTTTTAACAGTATTAAAAGAGTTTTGTTGTGGTTTTAGTTGGTATAAGTGTAAAAAGTGTTAAAAAATGCAATGCTGCTTATAGAAAAGTACAGTTTTTGTTAATCTCTTTATAAATTTTATTGTGCAATATGAACAAAACAAAATGCGCAAATTATACACATTGCCTATTGCAAAATTTTATTAAATATGTTAAAATATAATCAAATGTAAAACTTACGTTTATTATTTGGAGGAAAATTGTATGGCTAGTTTACTACTAAAGGATATCTACAAAGTATATCAAAGTGGCGTTACCGCTGTTACTGACTTTACTTTAGATATCGAAGACAAAGAATTTATCGTATTCGTAGGTCCTTCCGGTTGCGGTAAATCAACCACTCTTCGTATGATTGCAGGTCTTGAAGAAATCACAGACGGTGAACTTTATATCGACGGCAAACTTATGAATGACGTTCAACCTAAAGACAGAGATATCGCAATGGTTTTCCAAAACTATGCGTTATATCCCCACATGACTGTTTACGATAACATGGCTTTCGGTCTTAAACTTAGAAAAATGCCTAAGCCTGAAATCGACGCAAGAGTTAAAGAAGCTGCAAGAATTTTAGGTCTTGAAATCTATTTACAAAGAAAGCCCAAAGCTTTATCAGGCGGTCAAAAACAAAGGGTTGCATTAGGTAGAGCTATCGTTCGTGAACCTAAGGTATTCTTACTTGACGAACCTCTTTCAAACCTAGATGCTAAGCTTCGTGCTCAAATGAGAACGGAAATCACAAAGCTTCACCACCGTCTTGCTACGACCTTTATTTACGTTACGCACGACCAAGTAGAAGCTATGACCATGGGTACAAGAATCGTTGTTATGAAAGACGGTTTCATTCAACAGGTTGACGCTCCCCAAAAATTATACGATTATCCCGCAAACAAATTCGTTGCAGGCTTCATCGGTACACCTCAAATGAACTTCTTTGATGCTGTTTTAACCGGTACACCTGATAACGTTTGCGTTGAATTCGAAGGTAACAAAATCGTTCTTCCCAAAGCAAAGGCAGATACTATTATCGATCTAGACCAATACCTCAACACCGGCAAGCCCGTTACGTTTGGTGTTCGTCCTGAAGATATGCATGATGATGAAGCTTTCATTTCTTCTTCACCTGAAACTGTTGTTAAGGTTGTTGTAGACGTAGTTGAAAAACTAGGTGCAGAAACTCAACTTTACTGCGTATTCGATAACGGTCAAACTGAAGATAGCGAACAAATTAAGAGCTTAGTAGATAGCGAAAAACAAATGATCGCTCGCGTTGACTCTAGAACTAAAACAGAAAGAGGTCAAAGAATTGCTCTTGCTATCGACGCTATGCATTCACACTTATTCGATAAGGAAACTGAACTTACCATTTTAGAAGGCGAAGGTACTAAGGCTTACGTTCCCGTAAAAGAACTTGAAAGACAA
This sequence comes from Clostridia bacterium, assembly GCA_017399665.1. The sequence goes on from JAFQBR010000099.1 coordinate 8,001, forward strand.
GCTGAACGTGCAGCTAATGCAGAAGCTGAAGCAGCTGTTGAAAAAGAACCTATTAAAATACCTTTATTCCCTCAAAAAAAGGAAAAGAAAAATAAAGAAGAAGAAAAATAATCTTTAAAAATAAAAACTGACTTCACAATGAAGTCAGTTTTTTTTATACTTTTTTAAAGTTGTTTTAAAAGTAAATCTTTGTTTTGCTTTTGTACAAAACTTATTTTGTTAACTTTTTAAGCTAACTTTTACAACTAAACAAAAGCGTTAAAGTGCCGATAATCGACTTATACAGGCACTTTTTTATTTTTTTATTCTTCTTTCCACTCACTTTCGCTAAATTCTTGTTTTCCAAGTATAGCGGAAATTTCTTCTTTTGTTTGAGAATGATTAAAGGTAGAATATCTTACGTGAAGTTTGTCGCCTGGATACATATTTTTTTCGCCATGCTCGTCAATTTCGGGGCGAGTATCAGAGCGTTTAATTGAAAGCACGAAAAAGTTGTTTGGCCAAAGAATATCTCTTATTTGTTTACCAACGGCAAAAGAGTTTTCTTGAACGGTAAGAACTGTATCAACAAGCTGACGTTCTTTATTTTCGTTTTCCTCTTCAACTCTGAATTCCATAATTTCATCGTTTACAGATTTTGGGCAGAATATTTCAGAAATAATATAAGAAACAATTGCAACTATAGCCACGGAAAGCACGTTTGTAAATAAAAATAATGCTTCAAACGCAAATACCATTGCTGTAATCGGGGTTTTAGTTGCACCTGAAATGCAAGCGGTCATTCCTAGTAAAATTATTACTTGATAATAGCTTTCGTTAAGCCCTAGTATGATTAAAATCTTAGCAATCGATGCAGAAATTAATGCACCAAAAGCAAGTGTTGGTATAAAAGTACCCCCTGTAATCCCTGCGCTCGTTCCTGCAGAGGTTAGCAAAAAGCGAACTAAAAGTATTATTAAAAGTAAGTAAATAGGTTGACTTTTATCTGTTAAAAGATGTTCTATTAAGTGGTGGCCCGTTCCAATAAATTCTTGCGAAATAAGGCCAAATATGACGGTGCATAAAAAGATTAAAAGAATAGATAAGGTTTTCTTGAAAGCGGTGGTGCTAACAACTATCTTTTTTCTTATAAATTTAATAAGTTTTGTAAACGCAACGGTAAAAAATCCAATAATTAAGCCTATTACAACGGGAATATATAAATCACTTATTTCAAGTACAATTGGGGCAAGGGATTTAAATAAATTGGGATCTATACCTAAAAGATTAGAAAAAATATGCGAAGCGATAATTGCAAAAGACACGGTTGCGCCAGATACCATAAGTAGCATTGGTGAAAGTCGGTGATGCGCTTCCTCTAGTGCAAGCATTATGCCAGAAATCGGTGCGTTAGTAGCAACTGCAAAGCCTGCGCTTGCGCCACCTGTCATTATATATCTTTTCCACGCTTTATTTTTTTTGCCCAGCGTTTCAACAACACCGCAACCGATTGCAGAGCCAGAAAGTACGGAAGGTCCTTCGTTGCCAAGCGGTGTTCCAATTAAAAAGGTTAGTAGCGAACCGATAATTACGCCAGTTAACGTTCTAAGCCATTTAAATGTTACAAGCCCTCTTAAAAAAGCAATGGCGTTTGCAATTCCGCCCCCTTTTGCATCTGGGGTAAGCTTATTAAAAAGCCTGTTAACGGCAGTAATAATAATACAAAATGGTACGGCTAATAGCGCATAAATTAAATTATTACGCAAAAAAGAGTATATTTGTTGCGAATAACTAATAATTTTAGTTGCAACGTATCTATACCCAACAACAAGCGCTCCCGTTAACGTGCCCGTAATAAAGCTAAAAAGTAAAACGGGAATTATTATGTTTTTAAAATAGACGCTAAAAATACCTTTCTTCATAATTACCATGTAAGCAAAATAATGTATTAACGGCAAAAATTATACCATAAAATGGGGCAGTAAATCAAGCAAATACAAAAAGTAGATAAAAAAATGCAAAAAAAAGCACAACCAAGTGGTTGTGCATAAGTTTGTTATTTATGCTTGAGCGTTAATTTCTTTTTGGTAAGCGTTCATAATTGCTTCCTGAACTTGAGCTCTTGCTTCAGCATTAATTGGGTGAGCAATATCCTTGTGCTCGTTTTCGCCAAATTTTCTTGAAGGCATAGCAATAAAATAACCGTTAGCACCGTCTACAATCTTAATATCATGTACAACAAATGCGCCGTCAATAGTGATAGATGCGACAGCCTTTAATGGACTGTCTTCCTTAGTGATAAGTCTAATTCTTACGTCAGTAATGTTCATATTATTCTCCCTAATAAATTGTGCTTAATTTATTTTCTAATAATATAATACTATAAATTGTGTACAATTTCAATAAAAAATAAGGGCAAGTTAAAAAATAATTGAATTTTTTTCAATTTTCTTGTGGAAAATATGCAAAATAGTGCATATATTACAATATGAATATGAATTTTTTGAGAAAAAATAAAAATTTTTCTGTGTTTTTTGTTGGAATTGGCGGGATAAGCATGAGCGCCCTTGCATTGTATTTACATAATTTAGGTTTTAAAGTTAGCGGTTATGACAAGGTGGAAAGTACAGTTACTAATAACTTAAAAAGGTATGGTATTTCAATAAATACAAAAGGCGATTTAGAAGGGTGCGATATTGCTGTTTTATCTTCTGCGATTAGCGAAAGTGATGATTTAGTAAAAAAGTTGAAACAATTAAATAAAACCTGTATTTTGCGTTCAGAGCTTTTAAACGAAATTGCCAACACCTTTCAATATAAAGTAGGTGTTGCTGGAACGCACGGTAAAACGACTACAACTGCAATGATTGCCCACGTTCTAAAAAAAGCGAATAAAAATTTTAGCGCCCATATTGGCGGAATTGATAAAGACTTTGGAAATATGGCGTGCTTTGGAAAAGAGATTTTTTTAAGTGAAGTGTGTGAATATAAAAAAAATATTTCTAAGTTTGACTGTGATTTGGCTCTTTTATTAAACGCAGATGACGATCATCTAGAAAGCTATGGTAAATTAAGTGAGTTGCATAAAGAATTTTCTGCTTTCTTAATGCGCTCAAAAATCAACGTTTTACCTTACGAGCAAAAAGAGCTTGGTAATAAAAATAGTATTACTTTTTCACTTAAAAACAGCAATGCAGACTTCTTTGCAAGCAATATAAGAATAGGCGATAAAAATATTGAATGTACCGTTAACAGCGCTATAGGGGCACTTTTTGATGTAAAAATTAACAGTTTGCTAGAACACGACGTAGAAAATGCCATTGCAAGCGTTGCTGTTTGTAAGGCGCTTAAAATAGAAAATGAATATATAAAAAAAGGTCTTGAGGATTTTAATGGAATAAAACGTAGAAACGAAATTATGGCAACAATTTACGGTTGTGATATTTATGCTGATTATGCTCATCATCCAAAACAAATTGAGGCAACGGTAGAAATGCTTGCAAAAAAATATAAAAAATTTGCTATTTTATTTCAGTCGCACACTTATTCAAGAACGGCAACTCTTTTTAAAGGCTTTATAAAAAGTTTAAGTGCGGTTGAAAACTTGTTTATATTTGATACTTATGCTGCGCGCGAAAAATACTATTATAACGGAAGTGGTAAAAGACTGTTTGAAAATTTAAAAGGGGCAGTTTATTTAGGTGATAGAGTAAATGCAAAAAGCTTATTTCCAAATGCTTGCAAAAAGTTTGACTGTATTGCAGTTATTGGTGCAGGGGATTTGTATGACGTTATAGAAGAGTGTATAGCGGTAAATAATTATTAATTTTAGTTATAAATAATAGATTTAATTAATATTTTAAATAAAATAAAAAGTTGCGATAATCGACCTATACCGCAACTTTTTGCTATTTATTAATCGTTTAAGTCCCAATTTATGGGGGTAATAGAATTAGCAGTTAGAAATTTATTAGCTTTTGAAAAATGCTTACAACCAAAGAAACCGCCGTATGCAGAAAGGGGGCTTGGATGTACGCTTTCTAAAACTAAATGTTTTGTTGTATCTATAAATTGTTTTTTGCTTCGTGCATTTGCGCCCCAAAGTAAAAACACCATTGGCTTTTCACGTTTTGCAAGAAGTTTTATAACCTCGTCTGTAAATTCTTGCCAGCCACACTTGCTGTGTGAGTTTGCCTGACCTTGTCTTACAGTTAGCGTTGTATTAAGAAGCATTACACCTTGCTTTGCCCATTTTGTAAGATTTCCGCTTTTACTTGGCGTGATACCTAAGTCGTTTTGAATTTCTTTATAGATATTAACGAGTGATGGGGGAGGTTGAACTCCATCTTGCACCGAAAAACATAACCCGTGTGCTTGCCCTTCGCCATGATAGGGATCTTGCCCAATAATTACTACTTTAACGTCAGCGTAAGGTGTGTAGCGAAAAGCGTTAAAAATATCCTTCATAGGGGGATAAATAATGCGTGATGAATATTCGCTTTTTAAAAATTCGCGAATGCGCTTGTAAAGCTCGCTTTGAATAAGTGGGGCAAGAACGCTGTCCCAATCATTGCCGATTTGTAACATAACCTTCTCCTGTGTGGTTGATTTGCGAATAAAAAACAGTTTAAAACAAAAAATAAGTTTATGAAAAATTTGCTTCAAAAAATTAAAGAAATGTCTAATAAAAGCCCTAACGTATGTAAAAAATTGTGCAAAAAGTACGCAAATAGACTTATTAATAATCCCACTTGGGAATAAATTTAGTGCTTGAAGAGTTGCGTTCTTGGATTAAGCAGTTTGTAATTTTTGCTTCAAAAAGATGGTTAACAACTCTCTCGTATTCTCCCTTTGTTATAGGCCTTTTAAGTTCTGGGAAATTATCGATTTCGCCAAATGGGGTGTACTGCGCCATAACTGAAAAATATGCGCCGTTTTTTATATTTTCTTTCACCCAATCAATAATTTGAAAGCTGTCTTTAACGGCTAGCGGTAAAACTAAATGGCGTATGCAAACGCCTTGCTTCATAAGCCCGTTTTCAACCACCGCCTGTTTGCTTTCCATCATAAAATTTATGGCTTTAGAAGCTACTTCAAAATAGTGATTAGTGCGCGTATAGCGCGATGAAATGGCATTTGAATAAAATTTCAAGTCGGGCAAATATACGTCTGTAAAGCTGTTTGCAATTTCTAAAGTTGCAATATTTTCGTAGCCGTGCGTGTTATAAACAACGGGTATTTTTGGCTTGTAAATTTGCATAGCTTTGGCAATTTGTTTTACAAAATGTGAAGGATTAACAAGGTTGATGTTGTGCGCGCCCATATCCTCAAGCTCTTTAAAAATTTTTGCAAGCTCTTCTAGTGTGATTTCTTTGCCAACGGTAGAACGTGAAAGCTCGTAATTTTGGCAGAACACACATTTTAAAGGACACCCTGTAAAAAACACAGTTCCGCTTCCATTTGTACCGCTAATAAAGGGCTCTTCAAAGGGATGCAGGTAATATTTAGCAATTCTCATGCTGTTTTTTTCGCCACAAATGCCAACGTGTAAATTTCTATCAACAGAGCAAAGATTTGGGCAAAGAGTACACTTTTCTTCCATTTTGTTTACCTAAAAAGCACTAACTAATGCTTAATTTTTATAAAAAATAAAACTTTTTGTTAAACTAGTTTAATTTTATCATAAACCCTTTTGTAAGTCAAGTGGCGCTTGTTTGAATTTTTACTTTTGTTGGTCCGCTTAGTTAATTGTAAAAAAGCGTTATTTTTTTGTATGCGCGCGCGATTAAATATTATATAATAAATATTTTGCAATAAACGTTGACAAAACGGCATAAATGGTATATAATAGTTCGGTCAAGCTAAAAAGTTTAACGTAAAATCAAAAAATAATTACAAAAGGAAATATAAAAATGAGAAAGTTTTTTACAAGCGAAAGCGTAACTGAAGGGCATCCCGATAAAATTTGCGATCAGATTTCAGACGCTGTTTTAGACGCCATACTTGAAAAAGACGAAAACGCAAGGGTTGCTTGCGAATGTATTGCAACAACCGGCTTAGTATTGGTAACTGGCGAAATTACTACTGACTGCTATGTTGATATCGCTCACGTTGCAAGAGAAACTATAAGAGAAATAGGATATGATAGAGCAAAATATGGTTTTGACTGTGATACTTGTTCAGTTCTTACTGCAATCAAGGAACAAAGCGCAGATATCGCGCTTGGCGTTAACAACTCTGTTGAGCACCGTGAAAGCGGTGAAATAGCTGATAAAATCGGCGCAGGCGATCAAGGCTTAATGTTTGGTTATGCAACGGATGAAACAGAAGAGTATATGCCGCTTCCCATAACGCTTGCTCATAAGCTTGCAAGAAAGTTAACGGAAGTTAGAAAGCAGGGCTTAGTTGACTATTTAAGACCTGACGGCAAATCACAAGTGACTGTTGAATACGAGGGAAGAACTCCCGTTCGTATTGACGCGGTAGTTATTTCTACTCAGCATTCTGAAAGCGTTACAACAGAAAAACTTCGTGAAGATATTAAAAAGCTTGTTATAGACAGTACTATTCCTGCAAATTTAGTTGACGAAAATACGAAGTATTTTATCAACCCCACCGGCAGATTTGAAATTGGCGGACCTCACGGCGATAGCGGTCTTACAGGTAGAAAGATTATAGTTGATACATACGGTGGCTACGCACGTCACGGTGG
>JAFQBR010000100.1 GCA_017399665.1 Clostridia bacterium
TCAAAATAATTATAAAAATATTCTTTATCTTCTTCTTCACAAATTATTACAGTTTCATTTGCTTGCTCTTTAACTATACATGCTTTATCTGCAGATAAAACTAAATACCCATCTTCAATTTGAAAAAACCTGAATATTTGACCGCACTCAAGGGTGTCTTTTGCGCTAAAAAACTCTTTGTTTACGCGAATTTCATTTAACATTATTATATACCTATATTATAAACGTGAGTGATTAAACTATTAAAACAAAATATTGTTAGCAAAATAAAAAAGTCGAAAGCATACCACTTTCGACTTTTAGTCATTATTATTCAGCGTAAATGCTTACTTGCTTTTTATCTCTGCCAAGTCTTTCGAATCTTACAACACCGTCGGTTAAAGCGAATAATGTATCGTCACTACCGATACCAACGTTTTTACCGGGATGAATCTTAGTACCTCTTTGGCGAACAAGAATGCTACCTGCTAAAACTGACTGACCGTCTGCACGTTTTGCGCCAAGACGCTTAGCTGCGCTGTCACGACCGTTTCTACTGCTACCAACACCTTTCTTGTGTGCAAATAATCTAAGTAAGAACATCATATCCAATTATTCCTCCTTATAAAGCAACTATTTCGCTGATCTTAACAGCGGTGAAGGGCTGTCTGTGCCCGTGTTTTCTTCTTTCGTTCTTTTTTGCTTTGTACTTGTAAATGATAACTTTTTTTGCTTTATCTTGAACAAGCACCTCACCTACTACCTTAAAGCCCTTAGCGTCTTCGCCGACTTTAATACCATTTTCGTCTGAAACAAGAAGCACGTTGAATTCTACTTTTGCGCCAACTTCAGCATTAAGCTTTTCGAACTTAATAACGTCGCCAACGTGTGCAGTATATTGTTTGCTTCCATTTTCAATAATTGCGTACATCCTACTAAAAATCCTCCTGTCTAATCTCGCCGATTCACGGGCGGTGGCAAAGCCACTCTTTTGAGCCTTTTCCGAGCGGTCCTAAATATAATACCAAAGGTCAATACTTTTGTCAAACAATTTTACCCCTTTTTTTAATATTTTATTTATAAAATAAATTTAGCGTATATTTTTTTTGCATTTGCAAATAATTATAGTGCTATGGATAAAATTGATGTAAACGAAAACGTTTTAAAAAATTGTTACAAGAACGCAAAAATGGCGCTTTTATCACTAGATGAAGTTATTCCTAAAAGTAGCGGAGCGCTAAAGGAAGAATTACTTTTTCAGCACGAAGGCTATAATAAGCATATTGCAGAAATCGCACTAATTGCAAAAAAGCTTGGAATAGATATACCCGAAGTTAGCGGTATTTCAAAATCCATGCTAAACGCCACTATTGGACTTAAAACATTGGCGGATGGCTCTAACTCGCACATTGCAGAAATGACACTTAAAGGTACTGTTACCGGATACACTACTTTAATGAAAGACGTTTCTGAATTTTCGCCCTTTTTATACGAAGAAGTATTGCAAGCAGTTACCCAGCTTCAAGCCTTTGAGGAAGCTTGTGAACAAAACCTTAAAAAATATCTATAAAACAAACAAAAAAGTCGGTTAATCGCCTTATAGCCCGACTTTTTTCTTTTTTTTAAGTATTTATTAATTCCGAAATATATAGCATTTTTGAAGGGTTAAACGGGCAATTTTGCTCGTTAACCGCCCTATCAATTCTTATAACTTGTGCCTTATAATTTTGCTCGTTTTTACCAAATGGAGCAAGCACGTTATCCCCTACCTTTAAACCAACGATATCTCTTTTATACCAATAAGGTCTATCCCCAGATAATGGGTTATCTGTAAACTTAATTTTTACAACGTCAAACACCGCATTATCGCGAAGCTTTCCGCCACAAAGAGAATGTATCATAAAGACTCCTAAAAAAGCCCCTTAGCTAAAAGGGGCTTTTGCTGATAGTTTTACAAGATCGCAAATTTTTGCGCCGTTGATATCAACAGTTATTGTTTTTATGCGTTGCTCTTCAATTGGTCTGTCTGATGGAGTTGTTGGCGTTGTAGCAATTTCATCAAGCACGTCAAACCCTTCAATTAACTTACCGAATGAAGCATACTGCCCGTCTAAATGAGGTGAATCTGCGTGCATAATAAAAAATTGTGAGCCTGCGCTGTTTGGCATCATTGAACGAGCCATTGACAATACCCCACGTGAATGTTTTAAATTATTTTTAAAGCCGTTAGCGGTGAATTCGCCTGCAATTCTATAACCGGGGCCACCTGTGCCCATACCTGTTGGGTCACCGCCTTGAATCATAAAATCTTCAATTACTCTGTGAAAAATTATTCCATTATAAAAACCGCTGTTAGCAAGTGATACAAAGTTGCTTACGGTGTTTGGTGCAATTTCAGGATAAAGCTCCGCTTTCATAACTTTACCATTATACATTTCGATTGTTGCAATAGGATTAGCCATATAATTCTCCTTAGTTTATTTGTATTTTTAATTATTAGGATTTAAAATTATTCCTCTGAATAAACTTCAACCTTAACGTTTGCCTCTCGAAGAAGCTGCATAGAAAAATCGTCTGGATAGCCGTGTCGGTAAACTATTCTTTTAATGCCAGAATTTATCATCATTTTTGCGCATATTACACAAGGTTGATGAGTACAATAAAGAGTCGCCCCGTCGACTGAAATGCCAAGCTTTGCGGCTTGAGCAATAGCATTTTGTTCTGCATGAACGGCAAAGCAAAATTCGTGACGTGTTCCGCTTGGAATTTGCATAACTCTTCTTAAGCATTCTTGCTTTTCTTTACAGCTTTTAATACCTGAAGGCGCTCCGTTATAGCCCGTTGTTATAATTCGATTATCTTTAACGATAACCGCACCAACCTGCCTATTTTCCTGAAAACAGCTTGACCAAGTTGAAACAAGGTCTGCCATTTCCATAAATCTTTTATCCCATTTGTTCATATTGTTGACCTTTTTTTACTTTTTATATAGTAATTTTCGAAGTAAATATTTCCCTCGACAATTATATATTATCATAAAACGTAGCATTTTGCAATAATTTGACAAAAACTTTTACATTGTTATTTTTTTTACCAAAAAAAAATTAAAAATAAGGTCATAAATCTATTGACAAATTACCATTAAATGGTATAATTATATTAGCAGTCAAAACAAGCGAGTGCTAAAAACCATCAAGTTAACTTTTAGCAATAATCGTTTTTCTATTTTAAAATTTAATTATTTATCGGAGGATTTTTATAAATGAACGTTAAACCTTTATTCGACAAGGTCGTTGTTAAACTGACCGAAAAGGAAGAAACTACAAGAAGCGGTTTTATACTCCCCACCGCATCACAAGAAAAATCACAAATCGCACGCGTTATTGCCGTTGGCCCTGGCGGTTTAGTTGACGGAAATGAAGTTGTTATGCAAGTAAAAGTTGGCGATAAAGTTCTTTTTGCCAAATATTCAGGTAGCGAATTTAAAGTTGACGGCGAAGAATTTATTATTATCCGTCAAGGCGATATTTTAGCTATTGTTGAATAATTTTATTTATATAATTTGATTTATCGGAGGTTTTATATATTATGGCTAAACAAATAAAATACGGCGAAGAGGCTAGAAAAGCCTTAGAAAGAGGGGTTAATACTCTTGCCGATACAGTAAAAATCACACTTGGTCCTAAGGGAAGAAACGTTGTTCTTGATAAAAAGTACGGCGCACCCCTTATCACTAATGACGGCGTTACTATTGCTAAAGAAATAGAACTTGAAGATCCATTTGAAAACATGGGCGCACAACTTGTAAAAGAAGTTTCTACAAAGACTAACGACGTTGCCGGCGACGGTACTACAACTGCTGTTGTACTTGGTCAAGGCATGATAAGAGAAGGGCTTAAGAACTTAGCTGCTGGCGCTAACCCTGTTATTTTGAAAAAAGGTATTATGAAAGCTGTTGAAGTTGCAGTTGATCACCTTAAATCTGTTACTAAAACTGTTGAAAGCAAGACCGCTATTGCTCAGGTTGCTTCAATTTCTGCAGGCGACGAAGAGGTTGGTAAGCTAATTTCCGACGCAATGGAAAAGGTTGGTAAGGACGGCGTTATTACCGTTCAGGAAAGCAAAACCATGAAAACTAACCTTACAACAGTTGACGGTATGCAATTCGACAGAGGTTATGCATCTGCTTATATGGTTACAAACACCGATAAGATGGAAGCCGTTTTAGATAATCCCCTTATTTTTATCACAGATAAAAAGATTTCTTCTATTCAAGAAATTCTACCCATAATCGAGCCTATCGCTCAGCAAGGTCAAAGACTTTTAATTATTGCTGAAGAGGTTGAAGGTGACGCGCTTGCTGCCCTTGTTGTTAATAAGCTTAAAGGTGTATTCAACTGCGTTGCTGTTAAAGCCCCTGGCTTTGGCGATAGAAGAAAAGCTATGCTTGAAGATATTGCCATTTTAACAGGCGGTACAGTTCTTTCTTCTGACCTTGGCATTGACTTTAAGGACTTTACACCCGATATGCTAGGTCGCGCTGCACAAGTTAAGGTTGACAAAGAAAACACGACTATTATTGACGGCGCTGGCGACGAAAACGCTATTATGGCTAGAATTAACGTTATTAGAACTCAAATTGCAGAAACTACTTCTGATTACGATAGAGAAAAACTACAAGAACGTCTTGCAAAGCTTGCAGGCGGTGTTGCTGTTGTTAACGTTGGCGCAGCTACGGAAGTTGAAATGAAAGAAAAGAAGCTACGTATTGAAGACGCGCTTGCTGCTACAAGGGCTGCCGTTGAAGAAGGCATTGTGCCTGGTGGCGGTACTGCACTTTTAGGAACTATACCTGCTCTTAAAAAGCTTGTTGCTACACTTTCTGGTGATGAAAGAACGGGCGCTCAAATTATTCTTCGCGTTGTTGAAGACCCCGTTCGCCAAATTGCAACCAACGCAGGACTTGACGGCTCTGTTATTGTAAACAAGATTTTATCTAGCAACAAAGCAAACCTTGGCTTTGACGCATTCAACAATAAATACGTAGACATGGTTGATGCCGGCATTATTGACCCCACAAAGGTTACAAGATCTGCCCTTCAAAACGCTGCATCTATTGCATCAACCTTGCTTACAACAGAAAGTATTGTAACAGATATTCCCCAACCCGAGCCACCCGCAAACAACGGCGGAGCAATGGGCGGAATGTACTAAAATAAAAATATAACGCTTAATAAAAAACTGTTTGCCTATATATTAGACAAACAGTTTTTTTGTTGTTTTTAGCGGTAAAAAGTGGCAATAATCGACCTATAGACTAACTTTTGCAATTATATACAATAAAAAACAAAACCCTGCGAGCAGATACTTTTTATAGCTAAATAAATAGTGCTTAGATGCAAGCGTGTCAAACTCGGCGTTTTGTTTTTAACCGCAGGGAGCGCA
>JAFQBR010000001.1 GCA_017399665.1 Clostridia bacterium
ATTCTTAAAAAAGCACAAATTGACACCGACAGTATAATCGACGAAATAATTGCAACCCCAAAGGGAGAAAATTCACTTTTCTCTCTTTTTATTTTTAATAAAAATGGTTGAGCTAAAAAAATATTCATAAAACCATAACTAAAATAATCAAAATACTTATTCGTTATACCGTCGCTAAACTCTTTTTCACCGTATGGCAAAACAGTAACCGCTACAAAAAAGATAATAAGTGTAATTGGGACTATAAATAAATTGACTTTTGATAATTTTTCCATCCCACCAAAGCAACAATAGGTAGAAACTACAAGTAAGCCAATCGAAAAAACTGGAAATTTTGTCGACAGACTGAAAATGCTGTACGCTAAGCTATCGGTTGCACCTAGCATTGATGCCATTATTAATATATTAAATATAAAAATTGCATAATTACTTTTTTCTATTAAATAAATTATTTTTTCATTTTTAATATTCAATAAAGCAAACAAAAGTATAAATAACACAAAAAATACTACTATAACGCCATAAAACCATTCTTTCCCATAAAAAAAACGCATTATTTCCCTTCCCGTTATAAATCCAGCGCCTATTACCGCGCCTATTACCGAAAAAGAAATTTGAAGCGTATTAATAAGTTTTTTCAATAAAATACCCCAACTACTTTAATATTTTCTATAAAATATATATTACGCAATGTTAAAATAAATACAAAAAAAGAGACCGAAATCGATCTCTTTTTTTAACTTTAAATTATTAAACTAATTTATTTTATTAGCCTCTTCGTATAAGCTATTGTTAATCGCTCGCATTTCTTCAACAGAAATCTTTAGCACCTTTCTATCATAAGTGAACAGTCCGTTAATTTCTTCTTCTACGTCAGAAACTTGAGTGTAAATTGCACCAGAAAGCCCTTTAGCGATAAGAGGTAAAATCTTTTTTAAATAAAGCTCCTTTAAAGCTTCAATAAATTTTTCTTGACTTTTAAACTTTTTATATCCAAAAAACTTATTTTCATTAAAGACGTGACCGCTTACGTTTAAAGAATAACCACCAAATTCACTTAAAGTTACAGGTCTTATATCTTTTGGTACTTTAAGCTTTGTATAATAAGTATGCAAGCTTTTTATGTCGCATTGATTTTTATAATCGTGCCAACCGCTAATACTTTCAACAATACGGCTGGAATCGGCTTCCTTAACCATTTGTTGAATAATATTGCTGTCAAACTGCCCCCAACCTTCATTAAATATCGTCCAAAGAGCAATACTAACGCAATTTTTAAGCTGAGAAATGGTTTCAAACGCCTCATCAATAAAGCGTTCTCTGCCAATTTCTTCTTCGCGTGCAAAATACTTATAATCGTCATCGCGGTGCTTAAAACCCAAAAATGGGAAGGTTGCAATGTGATTAAATTTATATTCGCCACCACCGTTTACGAAGTCTTGCCAAACTATAAGCCCCAACTTGTCGCAGTGATAATACCAACGCATGGGCTCAATCTTAATATGTTTTCTTAAGGTATTAAAGCCCATCTTCTTTAAAGTTGTTAATTCATATAAAACAGCTTCATCTGACGGATAAGTAAGCAACCCGTCGCACCAATAGCCTTGGTCTAAAAGTCCATTAAAAAAGTATGGTTTATTGTTTAAAGCTAGTCTTTTTTTGCCGAATTTATCAATTACAATGCCAAATGAACGCATTGCAAAATAAGACTTTATCTTATCCTCTCCACAAACAAATTCAATATCGTATAACTTGGGATTTTCGGGCGACCAATGCTCAAACGGATATTCAAGCGCAAAATCGCTGGCAGATTCACCTGCTAATATTTGTTTTTCACCGTCAAACACCCTGTATGAAATAGGCGCGTTAGCACTAACCTTAACTTCGATTTTGCTTTCTTGTAAATTTGCAGTATAATCTATTGAGTCAATATGCTCTTTAGGCATATTTTCCATCCAAACCGTTTGCCAAATTCCACTATGTGGCGTGTACCAAATCCCACCGGGTTTTTTAGATTGCTTACCTCTTCCACCGCCAAGGTTATAAGTATCATCCGCTACAACAACTAACAATTCGTTTTCGCCTTCAAGTAACCTTTCCGTTATTTCAAATGCAAAAGCAGTATATCCACCATTATGAGAGCCTAATTTTTCACCGTTTAAATAAACTTCACACGAATAGTCTACTGCGCCAAAATGTAATACTGTAACGCCCGTTAACCATTTTTCGTCTACTGTAATTTTACGTTTATAATAAAGCCTATCGTTGCTATCTTTAAGTAACTGTTCGTTTATACCTGAATTTAAACATTCGGGAGAGAATGGAACTAAAATTTTTCTATTAAATTCTACGCTATTACAGTCTTTTTTAGCAACTGCAAAATCCCATTTACCGTTTAAACAAAGAAAGCTATCACGTACGAACTGTGGGCGAGGATATTCAGAATGTGGGATATCCCCCACTTCAAAATTAGTCATTAAAGTCATTTTTCTTCTCCGTAACTTTGTTAAGTAAAAATACAACTACTAATGCGCATAAAGTGATTATAGCCGCTACAAGGAAAATTTCAGGCGCAGGAATATAACTTGTGGTCATAACATCTGCAGAACCTAAATCACGAAGGGGATTGTTTTTTGCTTTATTTATAGCGTTACCTATCATTGGCCCAAAAATCATTGGAAGAAGAACTGAGAAAATCATTCTAACCCCTTGCAATTTACCAACGTTAGCTTCGGGCGTATTATCTCTTAAAATTGCACCTGTTAAAGTAGAAACTAAAATATTACCTAAAATCATAACCGTTCCGCCAATACCAAACATTATAAAAATAACAGGCTTTGCAAGTGAAGTAGCAAAATACATTATTAGTAAACCAACTGCATATACAACGATAAATAAGTATAATGCACGGCTCTTTTGCCATTTGTCGCTAAGCTTACCTAAGAATATTGCAACAATTGCACCAATAATAATTGCAGCACCAAAAATTAAACTGTATTGCAAATCAGTAAAGTCTAAATAAGTTTTCATAAAAATAATTAAATAAGGCATGAAAACTTGAGTTGCAATACCAATAACTCCAATAATACATAGGTTAAGATAAAATGTTTTATTTTGGGCAATAACTGAAGGTTTAAAACCATAAAAGATATCTTTAAACCGAGTTTGCTCTACCGTTTCAATCGTTTTATTATCTTTGATA
>JAFQBR010000101.1 GCA_017399665.1 Clostridia bacterium
AAAGATAACGAAGATAAGATTTCTGATGAAGACAAAGCTGCGCTTAACAGTTCAATTACTAAAGCAAAAGCAGAGCTTGAATCAAACGATCTAGAAAGAATGACTCAAGCAACAAAAACACTATCAGATGAAGTTCAACCTATATTTGCTAAGCTTTACCAAAACGGCGCAAACGGCGGTAATCCTGGCGGTGCAGGTAGTGGTGAAGGCGATACAGAATTCCATCAGAACTAATTGAATTTTATTGGCGGTAAACATATAAAGTTTATCGCCATAAACTTATTTTGTCAAACATAAAAACTTTAAAAAAACAAGATAAAAAGCGGAATTATTGAAATTATTATGGCTAAAAATTATTATGAAATTTTAGGGGTAGACAGCAAGGCAAGCCAAGCAGATATCAAGTCTGCTTACAGAAAGCTTGTTAAGCAGTATCACCCAGATTTACATCCTAACGATCCAAATGCCGCTGCTAAATTTAAGGAAATCAACGAAGCAAACGAAGTTCTTTCAGATGAACAAAAGCGTGCTGCCTACGACTATGAATTGGCTAATCCTGGTGCAAGCAATTTTGGTGGTTTTTCAGGTCAAGGCTTTGGTGGTTTTGGCGGTTTTTCTGATATATTTAATGATTTCTTTTCAGGTTTTGGCGGAGGTTCTTCTAGTCAAAGAGCAGCTGAAAAGGAGAAAGGTAAAGATATAACCGTTGAGGTCTCACTATCATTTTTAGATGCGGCTAAAGGTTGCACAAGGGAAATCTCTTATTCAAGAAAAGAGCGCTGTAACTCTTGTAGTGGAACAGGAGCTAAGGGTGGCTCGGCATACAAAAAATGTGATAAGTGCGGTGGCAGTGGTAAAGTACAGTACACTTCGGGCAGTGGTTTCTTTAGGACTGTTAGCGTAAGAGCTTGTCCCGACTGTGGCGGTACAGGTAAAAAGATAATTGATAAATGCCCCGATTGCGGTGGAAAAGGGTGGACTACAACCAAAAAGCCTACCGTTGTTCGAATTGAAGTGCCTGCCGGCGCAGATACAAATAGCTATATGCGCAAAAAGGGGTATGGTCACGCAAGTACAACGGGCGGTGAACCTGGTGATTTAATTATTGTATTTAAGGTTTTACCACATAAAATCTTTAAGCGTGATTTATTTGATTTGTACGTTGATTTACCGCTTTCTTATACAACCTGCGTTTTAGGTGGAAAGGTTAAAATTCCAACACTTGACAACGCAATAGAATACGATA
The DNA here is from genome assembly GCA_017399665.1 of Clostridia bacterium. The sequence continues at coordinate 1,247 of JAFQBR010000101.1, forward strand.
TACCTTCAGGCACTCAGCCAGGTAAACAGTTTGTACTTCGCGGTAAAGGCATTAACTCATCAAGGGGAGTTGGCAATTTATACGTTACGGTTTCTGTTGAAGTTCCAAATTCAGTATCACGAGCTCAACGAAAGGCATTGGAAGAATTTGCAGAAAATTCAGAGCTTAAGCAATGCCCCAAGATGAAACAGTACAATGAAAATCTTGAAGCCCTTTACGGAGTAAAGGCCTATTCTGATGGTAAAAAATAAAAAAAATAAGCTTTGTTTTTGTTGTAAAAGACGAAAACAGGGCTTTTTTTGTGACTAAAAAATAAAAATATACGTATCTAACCTAAAATTTTGTTGTTTTTTGTGTTAAAAAATGTTATTATATAAAATGGTTTTATATAAAATCTAGTAGAGGTGACTTATGTCAGAAAGAACTTACATCAGTGCATTATATGCTAATTCAAAAAGTTACGGTGGCAAACAAATTAAGGTTTGCGGATGGGCTAGAACTATTCGAGATTCAAAAGCATTTGGCTTTATTGAGCTTAACGATGGCAGCTACCATTCTAACGTTCAAATTGTTTTTGAAAGAGATAAAATAGATAACTACGATGAAATTGCAAAACTAAACGTGGGTTCTTCGCTAATAGTTGAGGGAACTCTTTTGTTAACGCCAGAAGCAAAACAACCTTTTGAAATTCAGGCTATAAGCATTTTTGTTGAAGGGGAGTCTACGCCAGACTATCCTTTACAGAAAAAACGTCACTCAATTGAATATTTAAGAGAAATTGCATATCTTCGTCCAAGAACGAATTTGTTTTCTGCTGTATTTAGAGTTAGAAGTGAAGCTGCATTTGCAATTCATTCATTCTTCAATCAAAGGGGTTTTGTTTACGTTCATACGCCTATTATTACAGGAAGTGACTGTGAAGG
>JAFQBR010000102.1 GCA_017399665.1 Clostridia bacterium
AACACAGGTTGCTTCTCCACCGGTACAAACACCTTCGTCGTAACGCATATTACAGGTTGCGCATCCATGCCAATGTGCAAATCCGTCGCTAAGCCAATATTCTTCCACCACTTCTCCGATATGAACGATAGTAAAATTACCACTGTAAGCGCTTGAAGTAAATACTAATGGGTTGTTGTCTGCATCAGTTACGGTATAGCATTCGCTTACAAATAAATCACTAAGCTCTGTGTCTAGCAGGCAAATATTAGTTTCTTCAGCAATAAGCTTTGTTACAATAAAGTCATCTGCTTTTTCTATGTCAATATTGCTATCAACAAATTTTGCTCCGTTTACGTATAAAAGCGCACTTTCTCTATTTTGTAGGTAAGCCTCCACAGTTACTCTATTTAAAACTATAGTGCCATAGTTGCCAACCGGTCCAACAAAATAAATACTGCCGTACCCATCTTCACTACCGTCTGTTACGGTTAATTTACCATTGACGGTAAGGTAAGCTACAAATATTAATTGGTTGCCGTTAAGATCAATAGTCAATTCATTATTAATTTGGATATCTGTTAATTGAGTAGTCGTACCGCCAAAAGTAGAGCTATTAAGCGTTAACGTTGCTTCATATAACATAGTAGCAAAATCTAACGCCTTACTGAAATCTGCAAAGTAAGCTTTTTGATTATCATACTCAACAGTAACTGCAAGCATATAGCTACAAACGCTACATTTGCCATCTTCAATCGCGTGCTCTTCTTTGTTTACAACGTGACCTTGTGAGCATTCGTTCCAATGGTATTTTTCATCAAAAAATACTTCCGCATCTTCACCTACGCTTGGATGCTCTGCTTTTATAGTAAAAGGTGTTCCTTGGTACGCGCTTAAGGTTAAGTCAACAACCACGGCATTCCCCTCTGCATCCTCGTAAGTAACGCATTCACCGCTTGGTAATACATCTGCAAGAGTAGCAGTTTCTTCCTCGTTGTCTACAATTATCATCTCGATATAGGAGTTGTCCAAGTTGAAAATAGCGTTTGAAGTAGCATTTTCCACTATTATAAACATTTCCTCTAAAGCAGCGTTTACTGCATTTATATAAACGTTGCTTGAATATAAAATAATTTGACCGACGAAGTTTCCGCCAATAATATTAATCTCGCCTGCGCTTGAAGTAAAGTCTGCGCTTTGGCTAAACATAATATTTGATAGATCGGCTACAAGAATTAAACCTTCAAAATCAACGTTTTCTAAACTAAAAGTGTCAAGGCATAAGATTGACGCACTCATTTTGCCCGTATTTTCTTCACTACTATCTTTAACGGTTAACTTGCTTGATGATGCTATAGCAAGATTGCTTAACGCAAAACCGTTAAGTTCAACAGTAAGAGGCACTTCTAAAGTTATTGTGCCAGCAGAATTGTCCGTATCGTGTACGTAATCTTGATAAAGAGTTAGCGTATAGTTTGAACCGCCTAAAACTTTAATAGCCTCACTAATAATTGAAAAGTCATCAAAATAATATGTTTCTTCGTTCACGGTTAGCCCTAAAACAGCCACTTCTTCACAAACGGTACAAATGCCGTTTTCAAAGCTATGACCAAGTGGAGCTTTATATTCTGAACCGCATTCTTCACAAATCGCAGGATCTACACAGGTTGCCTCACCGCCAAAGTGCTCTTCTATTTCCCCATCGGGATTGGTCTCTCCGCACTCGCAAACTAAATAGTGACCGTATGCGTTAGCATAATACTGTTCGTATACGTGAGCTGTTTTTTCTTCAATAACGAATTCGCATACGTAACAAACAGAGTCGTTTTGGCAGGTTGCAGGATCGCCGTAGTGTTCTTCAACTGTGCTTTCTTCTTTACTTCCACATTCAGAGCATTCGTACCAATGCTCTTCTTCATCGTTGTTAATCACCGAATAGTCGTGACCGTAAGCATACTCTAAAATATAATCACAAGACTCACAAACACCGTCGTTTTCACAGTCGGCATTCCCGCCTTGATGCTCGCCAATACTGCTTTCAAGCACTTCTTGACAGTAAACGCATTCATCCCAATGCCAATAGTCATCATAGTTTTTAACTGAATAGTCATGACCACTTGAAGTCTCTAAAAGGTAATCGCAAACAAAGCAGTAAGAATTATTTTCGCAATCAGCTGAATTGCCGTTATGTTCTTCATAACTACCTTCTTCTGTGCCGTTACAGTATTCACAAGCATACCAATGGTGAGTTTGATTATATTCTATATTAATATAGTTATGCCCGCTAGCATATTCAATTACGTACCCACAAGCTTCACAAACAGTATCGTTTTCACAATCGCCAGGGTCTCCGTAGTGATCTTCTACAGTAGCTGAAGGATCAATTTCTAAACATTCACACGCTGCAATATGGCCGTTTTCTACCTGCTTATATGAGTTATAAACGTGAGTATGAGCCACTATCTCTATATTATAAAAGTCCGCTGCAGAAAGGTCTGTAAAAAAAGCACCGTCAACCGTTGATTTTGGCAGATAGCCCTCTTTTAAAAGATCTGCCATGGTTAAACCGTTTAATCCGATATAGTCAAAAGTTCCACCCATTATTGATGCAGAATATTCACCGCTAACACTTATCCCTAGATATTCAAAATTCCCACTTGTTATTTCTAGGCTAGAATTTTCAAGAGAAAAGTTTGCCATATAAAAATTACAATTTTCAAGCTTTACACTAGAATTATCTTCAATATAGGCAGCGAAAAAACTTTCTTCAACTGTTATGCCGGAAAAAATTACTTCCGAGTTATATGCTTGAACAGCTGCATTTCCCGTTGTGGGAATAAGCACACCGGTAGAGCCCTCAGAGCAATCTGTAATTGTCAATTTAACATTTGTTAAGTAGGAATTTTCAAGCTTAACCCTTTTTCCGTTTAAATCAAAGGTTACTTCCGTTCCCGTTGAAGAGCTCATATCCAAAACTACCTCTACAGCCTCTAAGTCGTTTAGTACCTTTACGTAAGCAGTTTTACCTTCAACTAAGCTTTCTAATTCAGTTGCGGAATAAAGAGTTGTAATACTTCCTTCTATTTCAACGCTAAAATATGGTTTTTTAGCAACGAATTTTTCATCTATCACCTTTTGATCATCCGCTACGGTTATAGCATTTCCTTCCCCGTCAAAAAGGTCGTATCCTGCAAATAAATCTTTAAGTAATACTTGACTATCACTTATATCAATTCCCTCTTCAAACGTTACGTTATCAAATTCAAACAAACCGCTCACTTCCGTCCATTCGATATACTCAAAAAAGCAATCTTTGTTTTTAATGGTAACGTTTTTTAACCTTGTTTTCTCCTCATCGGTTGAATCAATAACTAAACGTGAAGCTTCAAAAACCACGTTTTCAAAATCTCCACGAAGATAAACGAGGGTATTTAATATTTTTCCATCCTCTACTTTTAGCCTCTTTTCTTTTTCTCTAGGATAATAGTCTAAAACAGAAGAGTCTAGATTAAACCCGTTCAAATCTATGTAATCAGTTTTATTGAAAACAGTTAGCGAGTCTAGCTCTACGTCTTGTAAAAGGGTAAAACAGTTGTAGCTTACATTCTCCCGAATAAAAGTATCTACGTCAGTAGATATCGCAGGGAGAAAGACAGGGTCAAGAGTCCAATCTTTTGTTGAATGTAATTTAATGCTTGCCTGGTATTCACAAACGCACTTTCCATTTTCATCATAATCGTGCTCTGCCTTCTCAAAAAGCTCTGCACAGCCGTTTTTACAAACGTGCCAGTGATGAGTTGCATCATAAACATACGCGCTATCAACGTCGTGAGAAATATTTTCAATTAAAGCTTGGTCGTTATAAAATTTGCTTGCACAAGGAGTGCTTGCATAAACGGTATTACCACTAAAGGTGGGGTAACCGCTTCCTACCGTTTGGTAAAACGCTTGAGTACCATCTACCTTACCGCCATTTAACGCATACGCTAAAAATCCGCTCGAAATATCCTCTAAGGTTATTGCCCTTGCGCGAGGATCGTTAAGGGTAAGTCCCGATAAATAATATGTATTTTCTACACTTC
>JAFQBR010000103.1 GCA_017399665.1 Clostridia bacterium
GTTGTACTTGAAAGACCCGAAAGAGTGCACGGAGGAAGAATATAAGAATTTCTACCGCGAAACTTTCGCCGATTATAACGAGCCTTTGTTTTGGATTCATTTGAATATGGAATATCCTTTTAGATTAAAGGGGATTCTTTATTTCCCGCAGGTGAAAAAGCAACAAGTTCAGCTTGAAAAAGGTCAAGTTATTGCCTTTGGGCTTGGCGCATCACCGGATTATTCTTCACTTGTAAATCATCTTTCAAAACTTGGATATACTAATGACGAAATGGTGGCTTCGGGTGCGGTTCAGTATTCTAAAGAGCGCGGTAATTATTTTGACGCTTTAGCAGGAAGACTGATATTCCCAATTATAGACCACATGAATAGGGTTATCGCTTTTGGCGGTAGATTTTTAGAAAAAACTGATTTCGCTAAATATAAAAACACGGGCGATACGCCATTGTTTAACAAGCGAAAAACATTATACAACGTAAACAATTTAAAAAAAGAGCGAGCAAAACTTGGCAAGCTTGATTACGTAATTATGGTTGAAGGCTATATGGACACAATAGCTCTTCACAAGGCTGGATTTAGAAACGTAGTTGCAAGTATGGGCACTTCTTTAACGGTTGAACAGGCAAGGCTTGTAAAGCGTTATTCAGATACCGTTCTTATTTGTTACGACGGTGATGCCGCAGGGCAAGGAGCTACCATTCGCGGGCTAGAAATTTTAAAGGCGAACGGGCTAGAAGTGCGTATTGTTTCCATGCCGGACGGCTTAGATCCAGATGAATTAATTTCTCAGCGCGGGGCAAAGGCTTATCAAAAATGTTTAGATGAAGCTTTACCTCTTATTGATTTTAAAATGAAGCTCGCGCGTGAAAGCTCGGATTTAAAATCGCTTAGCGGTAAGCGTAAATATATAGAAGAAAGCCTTAAAATTATTAGTGAATGCGAAAACGAAAGTTTGCAAGAGGAGCTTCTTAAAAAGCTTCGTGATGAAAGTGGGCTTACTTACGAGTCACTTCGCAGAGATCTTGAAAAAATTAAAGGTGGCGCGGAAATTACCGTTACGGTAGAGCAACCTACCGCCCTTCATTTTTCCTCAACGAAAACTGAGATGGCGGAAAGATATATTCTTTGTGCTTATTTAAACGGCGAAAGCTATGCAAAAGAGCAAATTGAGGAATATTTATTTACAAATAAATTTAGGGAAGAACTTGCTCAGTTAATAAATGCAAACCTAATGCTAAATAAGTCAATCGAGCAAGATAAACTTAAAGATTTTGCAGGGGAAGACAATCTTGAAGAGTTACTTAAAATAATGTCTGCGTATGATGACGTTGCTCACGGCGCAAAGCAAAGGTTTTTTGAAGATTGCAAAAAGACGTTGGTTTCAAATCGTTTAAAAATTCGCATTCAAGAGATAAAAATGGCTTTTGAGCAAGAAGAAGACCGCGAAAAGCGAATGCAACTTGCAAAAGAGCTTAACGAATTAACTATGAAGCTTACAAAACTTAAATAGATAACAAAACGGAGGAAGAAATATGAGTGTATCCGATCAATTTTTAGAAGGTATTATTAAATCGCTTGTTGAAGAAGGTAAAAAGACGGGAAGTTTATCGTCTGAAATTCTTTTTGATAAGGTTGAATCTTATGACGTTTCGGGCGAACAAATGGATTCAATTTATAAAGCACTTGACGAACAAAAGATTTCAATAGTAAACAACTACGAAAAGGATAAAGATCTTTACGAACAGCTTCTTAAGGAAATTAACATGGATGACCCTGTTAAAATGTACCTTAAGGATATCGGTAGAGTAACGCTTTTAAGTAGTGAAGAAGAAATTGAGCTTGCAAAAAGAATGGAAGAGGGTGATGCGAATGCAAAGATGCGTCTTTCTGAAGCGAACCTAAGACTTGTTGTATCTATTGCAAAGAGATACGTTGGTAGAGGTATGCAATTTCTTGACTTAATTCAAGAAGGTAATTTAGGACTTATGAAAGCTGTTGAAAAGTTCGATTACCGTAAAGGCTATAAATTTTCTACTTATGCGACTTGGTGGATTCGTCAAGCAATTACGCGTGCTATTGCGGATCAAGCAAGAACAATTCGTATTCCCGTTCACATGGTAGAAACTATTAACCGTCAGGTAAGAGTATCAAGAATGCTACTTCAAAAATTGGGAAGAGAGCCTTCAACAGCAGAAATTGCCGAAGAAATGCAAATTCCTGAATATAGAGTTATTGAAATTCAAAAAATTGCGCAAGATCCTGTTTCACTTGAAACTCCTATCGGTGAAGAGGAAGACAGCCATATTGGGGACTTTTTAGAAGACGAATCAGCCGTTGCTCCTAGCGATACAGTTGCTTTTACAATGCTTAAAGAGCAGCTTATAAGCGTATTAGATACTTTAACCCCGCGTGAGGAAAAGGTTTTGCGTTTACGCTACGGTATTGACGACGGTAGACCTAGAACGTTGGAGGAGGTTGGTAAAGAATTTAACGTTACTAGGGAAAGAATTCGTCAAATAGAGGCTAAAGCATTAAGAAAATTAAGACATCCTTCAAGAAGTAAAAGATTAAAAGACTTCCTTGAATAGGAGGCGTTTTATGACTGATCGCTTAAAGCGTATTTTTGAAGAAATACCTCCTTGCTCATCCTTTGCAGACGTAGGCTGTGACCACGGCTACATAGCTGAAAAAATGCTTGAAAAAGGAAAGTGTAATCAAGTTATCATTTCAGATATTTCAGCACCAAGCTTAAAAAAAGCAGAGAAACTGCTTAAACGTTATATCGACAGCGGTTTAGTTCGTTCTATTTGTACGGACGGACTTAACGGAATTAGTGAAGTTGAAACTGTTTTAATAGCAGGTATGGGCGGGGAAGAAATAATAAAAATTTTAACACAATCTGCATTTTTACCAAAGGTTTTAGTTTTACAACCAATGAAAAACGTGGATAAGGTGCGAAAAAAGTTATTTTCTTTAGGTTACGGTATTACAAAAGACTTTTTGTTTTACGATAAAAAATATTATAATCTAATCATTTGTAAACTTGGTTACAACTCTTCGCCTTACACAGAAAAGGAAATTATTTTCGGTAGGGATAATTTGCTTAATAAAAGTGAAGATTTTAAGCTTTACTTAACAAGGGAAATTGCACTTATGCATGAATGCTTAAAAAAAGCGAAGGCTCAAAAGGAAATTGAGGAGTTAAAGTCACGTTTACAACTATTCAGCGAGGTATATAATGAAAGTTAAAGAAGTTTTACAACAGTTTGATAAATTAGCGCCTCTTTCTTTATCTCACGACGCGCAAAAAAACATTGGCTTTTACGATAACAGCGGTCTTATTCTTGACTGTGCTACCGATACGGAAAGCGTGGTTGTCGCGCTTGATTTTACTGATGACGTAATAGAATATGCAAAAGAGGTTGGTGCAAAGCTTATAATAAGCCACCATCCAGCAATTTACAAGGGAATAAGAAACGTTACAGGCTCTTACGTAAAGGCCATTGCAGCAGGTATCACAGTATATTCTGCACACTTAAATTTAGATAGCGCAAATGGCGGTATAGATGATACGCTTGCGCGTTTTGCTGGCGCAAAAGACACTAGAATTTTAACTCACGTTAACGAAACTAACGGCTTTGGCAGAGTTTTTTCAGTCCCTGAAACAACTTGCGAAAACGTTGTTAATCGACTTATAGCCCAACTTCATACAGACAAATATATGTTTTTTGGTAATAAGGACAAAAAGGTGAATACAGTTGCAACGTTCTGCGGCGCTGGCCTTGGAGAAGAGGGGATATCAAATGCAAGTGAAGCAGATTTGCTTATTTCAGCAGACATTCAGCATCACGTTTTACTTGCGGCATTAAACCAAGGAAAATGTGTTCTTCAACTTACACACTATGCAAGCGAAGCGTTTGCAATGAAAACCTTTGTTGAAGAGCTTTTTGAAAAAGAAATTAATATAAAATGTTATTTTTACGTAGACAAGCGTTTTCTATAAAACTTACTTGACTGCATAAGGAGGATAA
>JAFQBR010000104.1 GCA_017399665.1 Clostridia bacterium
AACCTCACGGCGAACGGGATCAAAACCGGAAACGATAACTACCTCTGGGGTATCGTCTATAACAAGTTCAATACCGGTAGCATTTTCTAGCGCGCGAATATTTCTACCTTCACGGCCGATAATTCTTGCCTTCATATCGTCGTTAGGTAGAGGAACTACTGAAACGCTGATTTCAGATGCGTGATCGGTACAGCAGCGTTGAATAGCAAGGCTTATGATATCCTTTGCCTTCTTTTCTGCTTCTTCCTTAGCCTCTTCTTCTATACGGCGAACGGTTACTGCGCAATCACGGCGAGCCTCTTCTTGAACGGCTTCCATGATTTGAGCCTTAGCTTCTTCCCTACTGAGTTGAGCGATTTTTTCTAACTCAGCAATCATTAATTCGTGTTGTTTTTCTACCTTTTCTTGTAAAATCTTAATTTCTTTAAGCTTTTCTTCAAGGTGACGTTTTTGTTCTTCAACCTCTTCGTTCTTCTTTAGTAGATTTGCATCCTTTTTATTTAGGATTTCATCCTTTTGAACGAGACGTTGTTCCATTTTTTGGAGTTCAGCGCGCTTTTCTTTAGCTTCGCTTTCAAATTCCTTTCTTAGCTTTAATTCCTGTTCCTTTGCTTCAAGAATAGCTTCTTTTTTTATTTGCTTACACTCTTGTTCCGCATCTTCCTTCATTTTAGCAATAATTGCTTCTGCGGATTTAATTTTCTTTTCACGTTGAGCTTGTAATATTTTAGCGCCGGCAAGCGCGCCTACTACTAAGCCTATAACGATTGCGCCAACGGCAATACCTATTGCCAAGGGCAAACCAATGGAAGTTGCAAGAAACAGGGAGCTTAAATTAAATGCCATTTTAAATAGCCCTCCCTAAATTTCGTATAAAAATATATTAAGCAAGCCCTTTGATTAGCCTTTTTAATAAACGAATAAAGCTTATTCAATTTCGTTTTATTCAAAAAGCCTTGATTTTACGCCTTTTTTAAGGGTAAAAAATTCAAAAGACTACTACGTATAATTCTACCATATATAGTTTACACTATATATTTAAAATTGTCAAACAAAAAATAACCGCATTGGGTTATAATGCGATTATTTTTGCCATTTATGCTATTTTTACACTTTAACCGCCCAACTTTTAAAGCTTTTTTCCCTTAAAGTCTATGCAAATGCGCGATAATCGACTTATACGGCGGTTTTTTGCTAAATAAATCTAACACTTATATACACACTGTCAAAAAGAGATCCGTTTACTTTTGCCGTTACGGTAACGGTTGCAGCAACTATAGGTCTACCCGAGGTAGGTCTTGTGAACACCAGCTGCCCCGCTTCGTTAACCGTAATATTAGGATTACTAGGGTCAAAGCTGTAAATTACAGATTTATCAGTAGCGTCGTCCGGACCGATATTATATCTTAAATCAAAAACTAAAACGTCTTCGCCGGTTTTGATTTGAGAAAAATACTTAAATTGTATCCCCCCTTCATTTTCGCCTATTTGATAATCTTCTACTTTATCTAAATAAGCAAGCTGAGTTATCACTAAAGAGGTGGGCTTAATATTGGGTGCGTAAACTCTTACGTTTAAGCCGATAGTTCCTACTATACCGATAGAAAGAACGTAAACTGCAATTAAAATTAGTATAACCGATTTTTTCATTTACAATACCCCCTATTTTTCGTAAAAATAAACTTTAATTTTAGTTACGAACATGTATA
>JAFQBR010000105.1 GCA_017399665.1 Clostridia bacterium
CAAGCGTGGCAAATAATTTATTTTCAGCCAAAACATCACTACCGGTTAAGGCGTTAAGTAGGGTAGATTTACCTGTATTGGTATAGCCAACTAGTGCAACCTTAAGCATTCCGTTCTTATTGCGTCTATCGCCTTGTAGTAATCTTCGCTTTTCAAGTTCTTTAAGCCTGTCTTCTAAAAAATTTATTCTGCGGCGGATATGCCTACGATCGCTTTCTAGTTTGCTTTCGCCCGGTCCTCGTGTGCCAATACCACCACCTAAGCGCGATAGCGCAGCGCCTTTACCTTTCAATCTAGGATAAATATATTTTAACTGCGCAAGTTCAACTTGAACCTTGCCTTCAGAAGATTTTGCTCTTGACGCAAATATATCTAAAATAAGAGTGGTACGGTCAACAACTTTTATATCACCAAGTATCTCGGATAAATTTAATGTTTGTGATGGCGTAAGATCACCGTCAAAAACTACTAAATTAACTCCAAGATCTTCGCAACGCTGTTTAATCTCTTCTGCTTTTCCTTTACCTATATAGGTTGACGGAATAATCTTATTAATTTTTACACATTGGTAACCAATTACGTTAGCCCCGGCACTTTCCGTTAAAGATGAGATTTCATTAACTTTTTCATCCTGCTCCGATTGGGATTCAATAGGAATAATTAAAAATGCAATTTCCATAAAAATACCGCTTAAATTCTAGAATTTTAAATGATTTTATGTTTGATATAATCAATCTTCATCACGAAGTTTTACTTTTTTTATCGCATTACGCCTTAGGTCGTCACTCATGGCTGCATAATGCTTTTTAGTTGTATTTATATCACGATGTCCCAAAAAGTCGGCTACTACGTAAATATCCCCGGTTTCTTGGTAAAGATTAGTGCCAAATGTGCTACGTAATTTGTGCGGTGTAATCTTTTTTAGGGGAGTTACTATTTTTGCATATTTTTCAACGAGAATTTGCACGTTACGCACGCTTATTCTTCTATTACGCAAGGATAAGAAAAGAGCTTTTTCGTCGGTATCTAGCTCCTTTATTTTAGCTCTGTATTCTAGCCAATTTAAAATAGCATCTCTTACTTCGTCGGTAAAATACAAAATAGTGCGATTGCCACCTTTTCTTGTAACAACAAAGCTATTTGAATCCATAAACAAATCGTCAACGTTAAGACCAACTAACTCGCTAATACGTATACCTGTGCCTAAAAATAGGGTGATTATAGCTGTATCTCGTATTTTTGTGTTCTCATGGTATGCTTTTTGCCTTGCGGTTAAACCTTCGCCTGATTCAACTGTATTAATCATATCAACGACTTCATTGATTTCAAGTCTAATTATTTCCTTATCATGAACCTTTGGACTCATAACTTTTGCTGCTGTATTTGCAATTATTTTTTCTTTATTGAAAAAATATTTAAATAGAGCGCGTACGCTTGCTAGTTTTCGTTGTTTTGCGCGCTCATTGCAGGAAAGGGTTTTATTAAAATGCTTATAATTGTTTAAATAGCTTAAATACATTTCAAGGTCAGAAGCAGTTATTTCTTCTAAATCAGAAAGAGTAATATCTCGTACTTTTTTTGTTTTAAAAACTTTTTTTACAATAAAGTCAAAAAATATTCTTAAATCTGTGGCATAATTTAATCTTGTAAGTGGTGAAGTATTATTTTCGATACCAATAAAAAATTCCGCACAAAAAGAGGGAAGATCATCAATTATTTGCTCCGTGCGCTCAATAGAATTAATTTTTCTTTTTTCAAAATAACTGTTTTTATCTACGGTTGCCATTGTAAATGCTCCTGAAAGTTTAAAATCATAAATGAGAGTAGTAACAAAGGAGTCACAATAAAAATCCCTATTAAAGAATTAGCTCTCAATATATCATTGCGTAAAAGTCAAGTTTTGCGAAAAGATAGCGCATAAAATAGGATTATAATTAAAAATGAAATATTTTTGAAAATTTCGCTTTTATACTATGATTTCAAATTTTTTTATAATTTGATTATTAGTTGAATATTAAAATCATTTCGCAAAATTATTTATTTAACGAAATCATTTTATCATATTCTTTTTAATTTGTAAAGCAATTAGTTTTTAATTTATAATGATTATTTTATAAAGAAGTTAATTTTTTCTTAAAATTTATTAAAAATTTGCTAAAAAACAAAAATATAATGATATATTTTGTTATAAATAACAAAAGATTATTGACAAAATTCTATATTAAGTGTATAATTTCATTGTAAATCGTAATTTTAAAAGGAGATTTTATGGCTGATTACGTTGGTGGCGATATGATTCGCGGTCATATTGATACAATTATTCTTAATTCGTTAGTTGATGGCGATAAAGATACTAATCAGATTCGCACTGAAATTGAGTCGCGCGCTGGTGGGCAATTTCAGTTAAAGCAAGGTACGTTTTATAGTGCTCTACAACGTATTGTAAAACAAGGATACGTATGGGAGTACCGTACAACCGGCTCTGACGGTGTTAGACGTAAATTCTTTCAGCTTACAGAAAAAGGTAAAGATTTAATAGATAAAAACCAATCTTCTTGGACGATGTCTCGCCAAGTAATAAACACTTTGCTTGACGCTCAATCTGAAAAAATTGCAAAAGCTAAGCTTGTAGCTCCTGTTTCAGAGGATAAAGAAGAAAATTTACCTGATTTTGATAGGCCTGAGGTAACAAATTTTTCTAAACTTCAAAATAAAGCTGATGATGAAGTTGAAAGTATTGCGCAACAAACTATTTCAAGCATAAACGATGCTGAATTTGAGGATGTTATTGATGAACCTGAGCAAGAAATTGTTTCAGAAACTGTTGTTGAAGAAAATATTAATGAAGATATTTCTGCTTTAATTGAAGAAACACCTCCAACGTTTAATCCGCAAGAAGAAAATGCAGCCGCTACCCCACAAACTTTTGACGATATAATGGAAATTCTTGAAAGTATTGACCGTTCTGCAAAAGAAGATCAAGAACGTGCTGAGCGTGAACGTGCATTGGCTCTAGAACGTGAAAAAGCTGCTGAAGAGGCTCGTTTAATTGCTGAACAAGTTGAAAAAGAACGTGCTGAGCGTGATAGACATATTGCAGACATTGATATTCCTGATGAATTTCAACTTGCAGAAGAACGTTCTAAACAACCAACGCCATTGCATGATGAAGAAAGAGAAGAACCTGAAATACCTGAATATATACAAAATTCTTTAGAGGCTGAAATTGCACAAACGGTTGTTGAAACTCAACCTGTTGAAGAACCGGTTAATGAGATAGACGATTATTTGAATCCAGACGATTTGCCCTCACAAAAAGAATACAAGGAAGTTCTTTCAAGGATTTTTGCTGCGGATTTAGTTCAAGAAAACGTAGTTGCATTTCCTGTACAAGAGCAGCAAAATGTTGTTGAACAAGAATCCACAATAAGTGAACCTGTTGAAGAAACTTACGATCGTATTGTAGATGAACTTGATTTTTCCAAGCCAAGTGAAAAAGTTGTTGAAACTAAAACGCCAGAGAAGTCAAATAAAAAGTCCGGTGCATTTGATTATTCAGATATTATTGCAATGTCAGAGCGTGAAGGCTTTAAGGTTAGCACGTCAGATAGGACCAATAAACATGAATTAGGCAAAATTCTTATTAATCGTTTAAATTTTCATACTGCCCTAATTTTCTTTGTTTTAATTACCTTAGAAACTCTTTTAGTTGCCTTAACGATGGAAAAAGTGCTTGACTTTGGTCTTGAAGCATATATTTATTTTTCAATTATTGTGCTTGCTTTACCTGTAATCACGGGAATGATTTACTATATGGCCCCTAAACGCACTATTTCTGAAGTTAACGGCTTTAAGAGTGCTTTTGAAACTGCGTTAATAATAACGTTAAACCTTATATTATTAATACTAGTTTACGTTGTAATAATTGATCTTGATTTTTCTTCAAAACAAGCAATTTCAAGAAATTTATTCCTACCATTATTACTAGTAATTAATGTTCCTATTTACGTTATTATTAGGTATTCACTACTTGAAAAACAAATGTATTTTTCATAAAATTAAAAAGTTCTGCTAATTAAAGCAGAACTTTTTTGTGCTGTTATTTATTTTTTATAGATAATTTTTCCATCTCTAACCGTCATATTAACTTCAAAAGTGTTTTTGTCGATTATTGCAAAATTTGCTTTTTTACCAACTTCAATACTTCCCATTTTATCGTATACGCCAAGATTTTTTGCAGGGTTTTTGGTTGCGTAATTAACCGCTACAGCAAAAGGTACGTCACATTTTTGAACAATATTTCTTACGGCTTCGTTTAGTTTTAATACGCTACCAGCTAAAGTACCGTCTTCAAGACGAGCCTCACCATTTTTAACGTATACAGTTTGCCCACCTAATTCACTAATTGTATCACCAAGATTTTTTGCCCTCATTGCGTCGCTTATTAAAACGACCTTTTCTAGGGGTTTATTTTTGAAAAGTAATTTTAAAGCAGGAATACATATATGAATTAAGTCGCAAATAATTTCACAAGTTAGGTCATCAATAAGTAGCGCGCTACCAACAACACCAACTTCGCGATGATTAAACGGGCTTTGTGCGTTGTACGTGTGTGTAATTTGTACGGCACCGTTTTCGACAGCGCGTACAACGTCTTCATATTTTGCTGACGTATGTCCAATGCTTGCATTTATGCCGTTTTGCTTTAAATACTTGATAAAATCGGCAGAGCCTTCTGTTTCTGGTGCTAGGGTTACGATTTTAATGCTGTTTCCACTTAATTCGTTGTAATGCTTAAACTGCTCGATATCATGATTTACAATATATTCTGCAGGTTGAGCCCCTGCTTTAGATTTATTAATAAATGGACCTTCAAGGTGAATTCCTAGAACTTCAGCGCCTTCTTGGGGATTGTTTTCACGGTATTTTTTAACTGCGGTCATGGCCTTTGAAATGTTTTCTGGGCTTTGAGTCATTGTGGTAGCTAAAAAGGCGGTAGTCCCTTCGCAGGCAACTGATTTTGCTATCGTTTGTAAAGCTTCAACAGTGCCGTCCATTGCATCTGCTGTTCCAGAACCGTGTATATGTTGGTCAATAAATCCAGGTAAAACTATTGAATTTTCATCAAGCTCAATAACTTCACTTAATGAATAATCCCCAACAAAAGAAATTAAATCATTTTCAAAACCTACTGAAGTATTAACAATTTCGCCGTTAACAAATACGTTAGCATTTTTAAAACCTTTCATAGCGTAAAACCTCTTGACATTATATATATGAAGTAAACAATAAAAGATTGTATGCTTCACTATAAAATATTATAGCACTATAACTAATTAATTTCAAGATAAATTTTGCATAAATGAAGGTTTTTATTTTAACAAAAGGGTTTTTATGCCAAACTGATTGATTTTGCAATATCAAAAACCGTCAATTTAAGGACGTCT
This sequence comes from Clostridia bacterium, assembly GCA_017399665.1. The sequence goes on from JAFQBR010000105.1 coordinate 5,448, forward strand.
TTTACTGCAACGGCAGGTACTTCGCCAACTTTTATTCCCTCTTTATAAACAACGAATTTACCAACTACATTTCCTTTATACACCGGCGCGCAAACTTGATTTGGAAGGAAGTCTAAGGTAATTTTATGATCTTTATTTTTTTCACCGAATATAAAAAAGTCGTTTTTAGCTGTAATTTCAACGTATTCCTCTTTACCTTTTTCGACGTGTGCCTTTACGTCGTAAACAGTATCTTTACTTAAAACCAATTTTGATGAAAAATTATTAAATGCATAATTAAACATTTGGCTACATTCTGCAAATCTAGTTTTGCTGTCTGGCTCGTTAATAATTACTGTTATAATGCGCATATTTCCTCGTTTTGCAGTTGCGGCTAAACAATACCCAGCTTCGTTTGTAAAACCTGTTTTACCACCGTCACAGCCTTCGTAGAAGCGAACTAATTTGTTTGTGTTTGTAAGAGTTGTTTTTTGCCCGTCGGGATGCGTTAGATAGTCTAAAAAAATATTGCTATATTTATAATATAAATCGTATTTTATAAGCTCGCGTAGCATAATGGCAACGTCTTTTGCTGAAGAATATTGTGTTGGCTTTGTAAGTCCTGTGCAGTTTGAAAATAAAGTATTATTTAAATTTAACTCTTTAGCTTTATTATTCATTATTTGGACGGCATTATCTTCGCTACCGTATAACCGTTCAGCTATTGCGACGCTTGCATCATTTGCCGAAGCAATTATAATACTTTTTATTAAATCTTCGACTTTATAATTTTTATTAGCTTGTAAAAAAACTTGCGACCCGCCCATGCCGGATGCGTTTTCACTAATCGTTACTTCTTCGTCTAACTTTAAATTGCCTTGATTGATTTGTTCAAAGGCTAAAATTAAAAGCATAATTTTAGTCATGCTAGCAATAGGTCTTCGTTCGTTTTCATTTTTAGAATAAATTACAGTTTGAATGTCGCTATCGCATACGAATACGTTTTTTGCATTAAGTCCAAATTGTTGAGCATATACTTTATTCGTGGAAAAATTAGTGCTAAAAAAACTAAAAGATAGTACTAAAATTACTATTACGATTAATATCTTTCTTTTCATAATAAACTCCTATGTTATTATTTTTAGCAAAGATAAAATTTTTATGTTAATAAAAAATTGTTAATGGTCTAATAATAATACCAACAAAAAATATTTGCCATGCAAAGGCAATTATGTTTATCGTAAAAGAGATTAAAATAGCTACTAATAATGC
>JAFQBR010000106.1 GCA_017399665.1 Clostridia bacterium
ATATTACTGTAAATACAGTAAGCTGCAAGAATAAGACCTATTATAAATAGCGCCCAAAGCGTTGGGGTAAGCTTGTATTTAAAACTTTTTTTCATATTTCACCGTTAAATTTTACTAAAACTATTTTAGCATACATTTTTTTAATTTACAAGAAAATTTAAAGGTAAAAAAATTATTAAAGGGAAATTTTGCCCTTTTGCGCGTTATAAAAGGGTTATCGTTGACTAATTTTGTAAAATATTGTACAATGTAATAAAGGTAACTATAAACTATTGTAAATTAAAAATTTTTGCGGAGTGCAGCATGAGTGTTCTGGAAATTAAAAATTTAACCCACCGTTACGACGATAAATTTATTTTTAACGACGCTTCTCTTACCATTAATAACGGCGAGCATATTGGCGTCGTTGGTTTAAACGGGGCAGGTAAATCCACCTTTATTAATATTATTGCAGATAAGCTTACTTACGACGAAGGGGAGGTTATTTGGCTTCCTAATATTAGAAAGGGGTACTTAGATCAGCACGCAACCTTAAACGGCGAATTAACCGTTATGGAATATTTAACGGGCGCGTTCGATTATCTTTACGAGTTAAACGATAAACTTGAAGAGCTTTACGCTTCTATGGGCGATTTAGATGGCGACGAGCTGGATAAGGCTATAAAAAAGAGCTCACGTATGCAAGAAAGATTGGAAAACGAGGGCTTTTACGATTTAGAAGCAAAGGTTAAAAGGGTTGCAAACGGACTTGGAGTTAACTTTTTTGGTTACGACACCAAGATAGGCAGACTTTCCGGTGGCGAAAGGGCAAAGCTTATGCTTTCCAAACTACTTCTTTCAGAACTGGACATAATGCTACTTGACGAGCCCACCAACTTCCTTGATATAGAGCATATAGATTGGCTTGTTAAGTATTTAAACTCCTTTAAAAAGACCTTTATAGTTATCTCGCACGACGTTAAGTTTTTAAATTCGGTTGCTAATTTTATAGTTAATATAGAAAACGGTTTTATAAAAAAATATTCGGGCAACTACGATAAGTTTTTAGTTTTACACGAGCAAAACGCAAAGCAGTACGAGGAAGAATATAACCGCCAGCAGGAGCAAATAAAAAAGCTTCAAACCTACATAGATAAAAACTCTGCAAGGGCGTCTACTGCAGGCATGGCAAACGCTCGTAAAAAACAGCTTGCTAAAATAGAGGTTATGCAAAAGCCCGTAACCTTTTACGACGCGGAATTTAACTTTCCTTCAATAGATTTAAATACTAAGGATTTATTAGAGGTTAAGGATTTGGTTATCGGTTACGATTTTCCCTTGCTTCCCCCTCTTAATATTCACATGCGTTCAGGCACGAAGCTTTGGGTGCGCGGAACTAACGGTATAGGTAAATCCACTTTAATTAAAACGCTATTAAGAAAAATCCCAAAGATTAGCGGATTTTTTACCTTTCATAACGCAGTAAAGATTGCCTATTTAGAGCAGGAATTGCATTTTGGCGAAAGTAACGAAAGCGCTTCACAGTATTACTCAAGATTTTTTCCAAGGGCTAACCCTAAAGAGGTTAGAAATCAGCTTGCAA
>JAFQBR010000107.1 GCA_017399665.1 Clostridia bacterium
AACACTCCACCGTTTGATCAGGCAAAAGCAAGCAATCTTTGTTTATTCGCTTTCCGTCAACTTTAATATCCTTTTGGCGAAGCAACTTGCAAAATTTTCCGTAAGACAAAGCGCCTTGATATTTATCAAGTAAAAAATCGCTTAATTTGATTTTTGTTTGCGCGGTAAATTTTTGCATATTTTCTCTCTTTTTGTTTCTAAATTAGATATATTAAGTATTTTTTTAGCAGAAAACACTAGACAGGTTAAAGCAATAACTGTTAACCCTATTTTATAGTTATAAATCAAAAATGCCAATATATAAGCAAGTAGCAGTTGTACAATCACTACCATTAAAGCATTTTTCTTACCAGCTTTTGCCCATATAGTCGCCATAGCGTTTAAGCAAGGCGGATATATAAAAATGTATAATAGTAAAGCTGACGCCTGCAAAAGAGTTAAACTGCCAACGTTTAGCAATATCATAGTTGAAACAACCCCTTCTTTTGCAAACAAGCCAGAAATTAATGCCGTTACAATTTTATAATCGTTAAGCCCAACAGGTTTAAATAGGAAGGCAATTTTGCCAGCTATGAAAGCAAGAATACTTTGTTGACTTTTGCCGCAGGCAAACTCGAACGCCGGCGTGAGATTATTTAGTAGCCAAATAAAAGCCGATAGCAATACAATTATACTACCTATTTTTATTATAAACTCTTTTGTAAACTTTTGCAAGGCTTTTAACAGACTTTTAATTTTTGGTACTCTGTAAGGCGGAAATTCAATTACAAGCTCACTCGCTTTACATTTTTCAATTTTACTGCGCAAAAAGCAATATCCAAGAGCAAGCAAAAAACCTAAAATAAAAAAGAAAGGGATTACCCAAAATCCAAGCCCATAGGCGCACAAACCTATTATATATAAATACACCGGTGTTTTTGCAGAACAAGAAATAAAAGGTAGTGCTCCTATTACTCTATTTTTTGTCTTTTCATCTTCTAGCGCCATGCTTGCAAAAACCGCGCTTACGGTGCAGCCGTACCCCGAAAGCAACGTAAACAAGGCTCTGCCCGAAATACCGACTTTAGAAAAAATATTGTTTACCGAAAAAGCTATTCTAGATAAAAATCCGCTTTCGTCTAACGCAGTTATAAAAAATTGCATTACCATAAGTCTTGGTAAAAATATTACAACAGAAACAAATGCGTTTAAAACGCCTTCTAAAACAAACCCTAAAATTAACGGATTTGCCCCTATTTTTACTAAAAGCCCCTCTATGGGTTGATTAACAGCACATATGCACAGCTTTTCAAATGCAAAAGCCAGCACACTTCCAACGCCATATTTACCAAATGCTAAATATAAAACACTAATCCAAACTGATGCGCAAAGCAAAATACAGCGTGAAGGATTTAAAAGAATTTTATCTAAAAAACAAAGCTCTTTTTTAGGCTTTGGCGAAGAAAAATAGTCAAAGTTAGTTAAAATGGCATCAAAATCCACACAACGTTGTTCATTTTTTAATACATTCGCAATAAAAGCTTTAATTTTTAGAACTTCTTTTTTTCTATTGCATTCCGCTTTTATTACACTTAACCCACTGCGAGCATAAATTTTATTTTCATCAACAAAGCCACCTTTTCTTTCTAGCTCGCCATTCATATTTATAACAAGCATAAGCGGTATATTAAGCCCTTTAAATTTAGAAAGAAGCTTGATTGATTTTAAGGTGTTTACCCCTTCTGTAACCATTAAAATCGCATTGCACGTTTTAAGCTCTTTAAGAGCAATTTTTCCTTCTAAAGTATAGTCATCTTCTAAATAACTGCCGGGCAAATCTAAAAACTCAACCTGTAAATTTTTTTGTAATAAACTTTTAGCGGCAACTTTTTGAGTAGTAACGCCGTGCCAATTTCCCACACGCTCGTTTGCATTTGTTAATCCGTTGAATAAGGTTGTTTTTCCGCTATTTGCAATCCCCATTATTGCAATCTTTAATATTTTATCAGTATATTGCTTGCCGTTTGTTTGCATATTCCAACCTCCACCCCATCAACAAAAACCACAACACCGGAACTGTTTTTATGCAAAAGTATAATTTGTTTATTTGCGCATATTCCCAATGCACCAAGCCTTTTTGATAGCTTTTCGGTTACGTCAATTTTTTCTATAATACAGCTTTTGCCATTAAAATCAAATAAGTTCATATTTAATTTTATGATAAAAGCCTTTAAATATAACTTAAATTATAAAGGATATAAAATAAAGGCGATGTCACAAACAATGGTTGATTTTTTTAAAGGGATAAAATTACTTTAGATAAAAGCCAAAAGAAGTTTTAGATGCGAGTAAGAGATGTCAAGCATTTGTAAATTTTTGTAAAAGAGAGTACTCGCCGTACGTAAAAATTGTAAAAATTTGCAAATAACAAACTATTACGAAGTATATAAAACTTATTTTATCAACCCTTTGTTGTGACAGAGCCAAAATAAAAAAGCGCGGATATTTCCACGCTTAGTCTTTTTTATTATTTTTTGGTTTTGGCAATTTCATCTTCATATACTCTGAAATGCTTTTGTTAGTGTTTTCGCAAATTTGCTTTGCGATCATCATAGTTCTAATTGCATCAACGTCGCTTCTATGTGCGCGCCCTTCTCCGTCCGGAAAGCGTTCTGCAAATTCAACGTCTAGCTTTCTTGCCGATTTATTTTCTGCAAGTAGTATTAATTTTTGAACGTCGAAGGTTTTTGCCTTTATCTCTTCTAAGCCGTACCGATTGCAGTCGTCATGTAAAAATCTTAAATCGTTATCTATGCCGTAACCTATACAAATAACACCGCGCTCAGTCATAAGTTTTTTAATGGTTGTATAGCGCTCGTTAAATTTTGGCATTGTTTTTAAATACGCCCTATCGTAAACCAAAATATTCTTTTTAACGTAAGGGTCGAATTTACTGTCTGGATTGATAAGTATATCTTCAGGAGCAGAAATAATATTAAATTGTTCATCCGTTACAAGATAGCCAAAGCTGTAAATTTTAGCTTTACCGCCAAAACAGTTTGCGCACTCGATATCGAAAAATAAATATTTCACAAATTACTCCTTTGTTTTTAAGGTAAGTAAATAATCCTTTATTTCGTTTTTAATACAAAGTGATTCTCTTGCCTTTTTAATTGCCAAATTATGTGCCACTAAACTTAGCTTATTTTCTTGCAAATATTTAATACTTTTACTGTAATTTTTTGTAAGCATTGTTGCAAAAAACCAGCCTATAGCGCTATTAACGTAATATTCATCACTTTTTAAATGTGCAATTTCGTTTGCTATTTCTTCGCAAAAATCTTCACCAGAAAACGCCTTCATTGCAATAACAATGCCAAAGCGGCAAACAAAAGTTTTATCACTTTTTAGCCAGCGTTTTACATCCTGTTTTAGCAAATTTTTATTCTTTAGTAAAACCTTTGGCTTTAGCATATCACAAGTTGCCCAGTTATCAACGTAAGGTAAAAACTCATCAAGCATCTTAACACAGCTTGAATAATCATTGCATTTTTCTATTACAAAAGCATGCAGGTTGTTTTCTTCGTAAAATTCGTGTGGCAACTGCTTAATAAACTCTTTCGCAAAAGCTTCTTTATAAAAAGTGTTTGCGAATTTTCTTAAATCAGGCGTTCTTATACCAATAATTTTTTCGGGCAAAACCGTTGGAATAAGCGGTGCGTGAAAGCTTTTGTATTTAACATCTTGCATTGAAAAAAGCGCTGAGCGTAAACTATTTAAATCCATAAAAGCCAGCCTATATGTCGATTATTCGCAATTACATCAATTTTTTAAGCATACGGTTTAAAGCAATTTTGCAATGCTCGTATGTAAGTCCACCTTGAATATAAGCAACGTAAGGTGGCTTTACAGGCGCATCTGCAGAAAGCTCTATTGAAGAGCCTTGAACAAAGCATCCTGCAGCCATAATAACCGCATCATCATACCCCGGCATATCCCAAGGCATTAAGGTTACAAAGCTATCTATTGGCGAAACCTCTTGAACGGACTGAATAAACGCAATAAGCTTACTTTCGTCGTTAAAAATTACCGAGCGCGTAATATCGCAAGGCACTTTATTCATTTTAGGCAACGTTCCATAGCCAAGCATAGTCATTGCCATACCGATAAGCAGACTGCCCTTAATACATTCTTTAACTGTATGTGGTGCTAAAAATAAGCCTTGATAAAAATACTGATAACCATAAGCATAAGAGCCAACTTCCCCACCGATAGAGGGCGAAGTAAGCCTACCTTCTACCATGGTTACGTATTTTTCTTTACCTGCAATATATCCGCCGGTTGGGGCAAGTCCACCACCGGGGTTTTTAATAAGTGATCCGCAAATAATATCTGCGCCAACTTCGGTAGGTTCTTTAGTTTCAACAAATTCGCCATAGCAGTTATCAACGAAAATGCAACCATTAAAGCCTACCTTTCTAACTACTGTTACAAATTCACCAATGGTATCTACACTTAAAGAATCGCGCCACTCGTATCCCCTTGAGCGTTGAAGATAAAGCATTGCAATTTCTTGTGTTGAAATAATACTTAAAACTTTTTCAATATTTATCTTGCCTCTTTTTAAGGGAACACTTTGATAGTTAATGCCAAAATCTTTTAACGAGCCAATGCCTTCACCGCAAATCACGTCGCGCAAAGTATCGTACGGCTCTCCCGTTACTGAAAGCATGGTATCGCCACTTCGCAAAACGCCAAAAAGACCGAGCGTTAATGCATGAGTACCCGAAACTATATTAGGCGAAACAACAGCCTTTTCAGCGCCAAAGGCTTGAGCATAAACCCTGTTTAAAGTATCTCTGCCCTCATCCCCGTAGCCGTATCCTGAAGTGCCGGTAAAATGGCGAAGAGCAATTTTATTATCCCAAAAAGCCTTCAATACCTTTTCTTGATTAAAAAGCGCGATATCTTCTGCCCTTTTAAAGGCTTTTGCACACTTTTTTTCACTTGTTAAAATTATCTGTTTTGCATCCATAATAAAACAAAAACCCCTCTATAAGTGCGTTAACGCACATTTGAGCATATTTACAGCATTTAATTTTTAAAAAAATCATTTCAAAAATCAAACTATTCTTTTAAACCACTTTTCAATTTCCGTCTTGGTAATTTTAACAGCAATAGGTCTACCGTGAGGACAGCGAAGCCCAAAATTACCCTTAATTTTTGCCATAAGCGCGTCAATGTCTGCAAGCGAAAGCTTATCCCCTGCTTTAATTGCGTGCTTACACGCCTTTTGCATAAGCTTTTCCTTTAAAGAAAGTGGAATAGTATCTCGCTTAAACGCGTTATCGTATAGAATATCATCAAAGAACTCTTTTAAGTTAATTTCGGCTAAAACACAAGGTATTGCAGAAACCTTAAATGAATCATCTCCAACGTTAACTATGTCAAATCCAAGCTGGCGGAAATGTTCAAATCTTGTGTAAATGCTAGAAAAATCATCACCAAAAGCAGTAAAAGTATATGGAATTAAAAGGGGCTGACAAAGATTATCTCCATTACCTGCCTTTTCGCAAAGCTCGTCGTATAAAAGTCTTTCGTGAGCAGCGTGCTGGTCAATCATATAAAGTTCGCTTCCGTATTCAAACACAAGATAGGTATTAAAGACTTGCCCAACGTATCTCATTTCGGGTTCGACTTCAATTTCCTCCTGTTTTAAAGCCATATCTTTAATTTGTTTTTCGCGCTCTAATTTTTCGATATATTTTTTATTTTCGGCAAAGACGTCAATGCCTTGATTTCTGTTATCTGCAATTTCTTGCATATAACCGCTATCTTTTACTGTAACCCTATCTTTACCTGTAGCGTCTGCATAAGAAAAGCCTGTTTTTAAATGATCAAAGTCAAAGCTTGTGGAGGTTTTTTGAGTAGGACCAGCCTCTGGAAAAGGCAATTGGTCGTTATTTATAGCAAACGCACTCTCGTTTTTATTACCGTTTACTTCTATTCTATTTTCGATAGGCGCTTCGTAAACGTTATCTTCTTTAATAATTTCTAAAGCAGAAGCCGTACCGTCAAGCACTTTTGAAATGGTTGAATAAACTGCAGAATAAACTATTTGATTATTAGAAAAACGAACCTCTGCCTTACGCGGATGAACGTTAACGTCAACAGCCTCGCCCGGTATTTGAAGGTTTATAATGTAGAAAGGATACTGTCTTTTCATAAGGTAAGCGCCGTATGCGTTTGAAACGGCTGAACTTACGGTATTATCAACAACGTATCTTCCGTTAACAATTAGCGTTTGAAAAGCCCTTGTAGGCTTTGTAAAGTTAAGCTTACCTACAAACCCACTAACCTTAATTCCATTCTTTATGCCTTCTATCATGAAGCAGTTTTCCAAAGTTTTTGCACCATAAACACAACTTACGCACTCTTGCAAACCGCCACCGTACGTTTCCACAAGCGTCTTTCCGTCAGCAATCAAGGTAAATGCAACGTCAGGGCGTGAAAGCGCTGTTTTAGTAACGACTGAAAGAACCTCGCCTTCTTCTGCCTTAGGGCTTTTTAAAAACTTTTCACGTGCGGGAGTATTGTAAAACAAATCGTTTACCGAAACGGTAGTTCCGTTAAGCGAGGGATATTCGTAAACCTCTGAAAGATCCCCACCGTTACAGTCTATTGCATGTCCTAACTCGCTGTTTGCCGTTTTTGATGCAATAGTAGCCTTACTTACCGCGCCAATACTAGCAAGCGCCTCGCCACGGAAACCAAGCGTTAAAATATTATCAAGATCTTCAGCCTTAACAATTTTGCTTGTTGCGTGCGGTAAAAATGCCTTTTTAAGCTCGGTATGTTCAATACCTGCACCGTTATCGCGCACGGTTATAGCTGAAATACCGCCCCTTTCTATGCTGACAAAAATTTCAGTTGCGCCAGCATCCACAGAGTTTTCTATAAGCTCTTTTACAACGGATGCAGGTCTTTCAACAACCTCGCCAGCAGATATTCTATTGTAAACCTTTTTATCGAGTAAATTTATAATAGCCATAGTTATTCCTATTATTTTTTAACTTTTTCTTTTAAATCAAAAAGCACGGTCATTGCTTGAACGGGTGTTAAATTATTAACGTCTAAATCGGCAATAATGCGTTCGCATTCGCTAATATTAACACTTTCTTCTGCATTATCTTGCATATTGTCAAGTAAATTGTGTTGATTTTTAACTGTATCGTTGCGTTCAAGATTCTTTAAAATAACCTTTGCACGCTTGGTAACTTCTTCGGGCACGCCCGCAAGTGAAGCAACCTCTATACCAAAGCTCTTGTTCGCGCTACCGCGCATAATACGGCGCAGGAACATAATCGTTCCGTTGATTTCTTTAACGGTTATCTTGTAGTTTTTAACTCCTTCAACAACACCTTCAAGTTCTGAAAGCTCGTGATAGTGTGTTGCAAACAGAGTTTTTGCCTTTAACTTTGAACAAATATATTCAACCACAGACCAAGCTATACCTAAGCCGTCGTAAGTGCTTGTTCCGCGCCCTACTTCGTCTAAAACAATCAAGCTATCTTTGGTGGCGCATCTTAAAATAAGGGCAACCTCGCTCATTTCTACCATAAATGTACTTTGGTCAAATAATAAATTATCGCTTGCGCCAACCCTAGTGAATACTCTGTCCGTAATGGGAATAATTGCAGATTTTGCAGGCACGAAGCAACCCATGTGCGCCATAACCGTAATAAGCGCAACTTGACGCATATAGGTACTTTTACCTGCCATATTTGGGCCTGTGATTATCATCATTGAATTATCGCCGTTATCAAGATAGGTGTCGTTTGCAATAAACTGCTGACCTACCGTTTCAACAACGGGATGGCGTCCGCCAACTATATCTAACGCGCCACCCTTTTTAACAATTTCAGGTCTGCAATAATTCTTCTTTTTAGCAACGTATGCAAAGGAACAAATTAGGTCTAAAATAGCAATAGCCTTTGCAATTTGCTTTAATATTTCAAGTCTTTCAAGTAGATAGCTCTTTAATTTTTCAAATATTTGATTTTCTATTTTTAAAGACTTTTCAGCAGCGGTTAAAATTTCATCTTCAAACTTTTTAAGCTCTTCGGTGATATATCTTTCAGCCCCTGTTAAAGTCTGCTTGCGCACGTAATCGTAAGGAACTTTATCTTTAAAGGAGTTTGTAACTTCAATAAAATAGCCAAACACCTTATTGTAGCCCACCCTTAAATTCTTAATTCCCGTACGCTCGCGCTCACGTTGTTCTATTTCTTCAAGAACGCGCTTGCCGTTTGTGCGGATATCGTTAAGCCTATCCAGCTCTTCATCAAAGCCCTTGCGAATAAATCCACCTTCCTTAATTGATACAGGCGGATTATCTGTAATGGCGTTTTTTAAAAGCATAGCGCTTTCACTCATATCTACTATTGCGCCGTTAACGTCCTTTAATGCCTTTGAAGAAAGCCCTGCAAGCTTAAACTTAACTTCAGGCAAAACCTCTAAAGAAACTCTTAAAGACTCCATATCTCTGGGGGTAATATTGTTATTAGAAAGCTTACCTGCAATTCTCTCTATATCTTTAATTTCGCTTAAACTTTCCCTAAGCGAATTTGTTGCAACTAGATTTTTAAACAGCTCTTCAACTGCATCAAGCCTATAATTTATGCGTGACTCATCTTGAAGGGGTGTACTTATTACAGTTCTTAAAAAACGTGCCCCCATTGCCGTTACCGTTTGGTCTAAAACGTATAAAAGCGAGCCGTATGCTTTACCACTGCTTGTAGAAGTTAAAAGTTCAAGGTTGCGCATACAGTTACTGT
>JAFQBR010000108.1 GCA_017399665.1 Clostridia bacterium
AGAGCATTTTGGCGAATACCCCGTTTTAATTTTAGACGACGCTATGAGTGAGCTAGACGGCGTTCGCCGTGAAAAGCTTTTATCTATGCTAGAGGGCGTTCAAACGCTTATTACCTGTACTGATGCAGAGATTTTAAGCTTTGAAGGAGCAAAGCTATTCCGTATAGAAAGGGGGGCAATAGTTTAAGCTATGAGCGTTTTTCAAAGAGAAATAAATTTAATCGGGGAAGAGCAGTACCAAAAGCTAAAAAACTCTGCGGTGGCGGTGTTTGGGCTTGGCGGTGTCGGCTCTTACGTGGCGGAAGCCTTGGCGAGGGCGGGCGTAGGCAAGCTTCTTATTTGCGATAACGATACCGTTGCCTTGCATAATATAAACCGCCAGCTATACGCCCTTCATTCAACGGTTGGTATGCCCAAGGCTCAAGTTGCCTTTAATCGCCTTAAGGATATCAATCCCGATTTGCAAATAGAGGTAAAGCAAATCTTTTTTAGCGCAGAAACGCTTGGGGGTTTTGATTTAAGTAATTACGACTATATTGCAGACTGTATAGACACGGTAACCTCAAAAATCCTTCTTATTCAGCAGGCTAACGCGCTTGGCGTTAAGGTTATAAGCTGTATGGGAACGGGTAACAAGCTAAACTGCGATTTTAAGGTTGCAGATATAAAAAAAACCAAGGTTTGCCCGTTAGCAAGGGTTATGCGCCGTGAGCTTTCAAAGCGAAATATAAATTGCTTAAAGTGCGTTTATTCGGAAGAAGAGCCCATTATAAACGGCGAAACCAACGAGCAAAGAAGAATACCTGCAAGTATATCCTATGCGCCGTCGGTGGCGGGGCTTATGCTAGCAGGCGAAATAATAAAGGATTTAATTAAGCAGTAGCAAATAAATAGCCTACAATAAATCAACCTTAAAGGAGAAAATTATGGAAATTAGAAGATTAGATGCAACCCCATATTTAGCAGAAGGGGAGATAGTTCAATATAAAACGAGCGCAAAGCAAAGCCGTTTTAAAGTGATTCAGCTGGTATTATGCTGGTTAATCGCGCTAGTTGCCGTTGCGGGCGATTGCTTTTTGCTTTCTATGACGTATGCACTAAACGAACAGCTTACAAACGTAAATACCTTTTTAATGCCACTTGAAATATGCTTAATCGTGGTGCACCTAATACCCTTTGGCTTTTGGGTTGGTAACGTTTTTGCATCCTCAAAGGATAAGGGCGGTAAGTGGTACGCGCTTACTAATCGCAGAATAATAATCGTTCAAGGCAATAAGCCGGTTAACGTAACCTACGTAAATATTAGCGAAATATCATCCTTTAGGGTTGGCAGAAGCTCCTTAATGCTTTTACTTGGCGAAGAGCTTTTTACCTTAAGCGGTATTGCAAATCCCCAAGAAATGGGCGATAAACTTATGGAAATATTTGGCGACGCTAAGGTGGATGAAGGTGTTAAGCCCACCGCTAAAGCACACGCCGTAGAGGCGGTTGAAGAACCTGCCGTAGAAGAGCCTGCCGGCGAGCCCGAAGTGGTTATTGCAGAGGTTTGCGTTAAAGCTGAAGAAGAATCTAACTAACAAAAAAACAGGAGAATTAAAATGAGCGAAATAAAGGAACAAAAAACGAACGAATTAAAATTTTACCCGGACTTACAGTTTAACAGGGCAAACCGCAGTAAATTTTTCACGCTGTTAATACTTTTAATTGCGTGCATGGGCTTGGTAATAGGTCTAATGGTAAGCATAAAGCAATATATGTTTGCCTTAACCTTTGGTATGGTGCTTTTAATTACTCTATTTTTAATACCGTCAGCAATCAAGGCGCACCCCGTTAAATCCGGCGTTCCCGTAATTACCGTAAGGGGTAAGGAGGTAGAGGTTCAGGGCGTAACCTACCGCGCGCAGGATATAGAACACCTTTCAGTAACCGTTCTATTAAACCCCGTTAGCAAGCTAGATAGCGAAAATAGGGAATACG
>JAFQBR010000109.1 GCA_017399665.1 Clostridia bacterium
GGACGTTCAGTCCGATAACGAAATACCTATGAACGGCAGTATGGATAAAATGACCGTTCAAATCGCGCTGGTATTACTTGCATATATTTTAACTTACGCGCTTATGGCGCTACTTACCAAGCTTATTGGAATGCAATCGGTAATATACGGCTTTAACTTCTTATTCGGCGTGTTAATGGCAACTTTAATTAAGGCTGTTGCAAAGTTTTCACACAAAAAGGGCATTATTAAGAAATATCACAGAAATAATTTCTTGTTAGATAGAATAAGCAATAGCTGTTTTGACGTAATGGTAGTTGCAGGTATTGCCGCTATTAGATTTGACGTTTTAGGTAACTATTGGATAGTTCTTATAATACTTGGCGTCGTTGGCGCGGTTATCACCTATTTTTATAACTTGTATATTGCAAAAAGGTTCTTCCCCGCTTATTCTGAAGAGCAGTTCTTAATGATGTACGGTATGCTAACGGGTACTGCAAGTACCGGTATGGTTTTACTTCGTGAAGTAGACGAGGGCTTTAAAACCCCCGTTGCAGATAACTTAGTTTACCAAAACTTCCCCGCAATAGTATTCGGCTTCCCCTTAATGCTTTTAGCAAACCTTGCGCCTAAACAGCCTTGGTTAACCTTTGGAATTTTATTCGCCTTCTTAATCGTTATGAATATAATCCTATTTAGATCGGTTATTTTTAAACGCAAAAGCAAGGCTGAAAAAACGCAAATAGAAGCTAATGAATAAATAAAAATAGCAATTTAAAAGAGAGTGAAAAAACAAATTTCACTCTCTTTTTTTAGTATATAAATTTAGTTAAAAACTGCCGTTAATCGCGTTATAGCGCGGTTTTTATTGTAAAAAAGTATTATTCTTCTTCGGTTTTTGGGGTGGAGTAGTACGCCGTCATTACGATATCTTGATTGTAATTACCGGAGCCCTTGCCAAATAAGTTCATACCGCCGTAATAGGTAGAGTCGGGCTTATTGTAAATTCTTAGCTTAACCCCCTTTCCTTCAGATAAGCGCAAATCCTTTAAGGTAAAAGAGCTTGCCGGCTTATTGTTTAAAAAAGTACCTTCTTCGGTAATGCTTAGCATAACCAGATTGCCAAACTGAGTCATGTTTGCAGGCCACCAGTCGGGGGTATATTTACCCTTAGTTCCGCCAAAGTCCCCGGGTGAAAGATAGTGCGCAATTTCCACGCCGTTAACCGCAATAAAAATATCGCTTTTCCAATCGTTTCTAAAGCAGGTGGTTTCAGAGCAAATCTCAAATGAAAAATCAAGCTTAGAAATAGCGTTTTTCTTGGTTGCAAACTCGTTAGAAAAGGTGTAGGTTAAATCCCCGCCAAAGCTCCAAATTAAGTTAGCGTCCATTCTTTTTTCGTCAAAGGGATTTAGTGCGGAAAAAAAAGTATTACCAACGGCCATTCCCAAACAATCGTTTTCGGTGTGAGTGTAAGCGCCCACCTTGACGCTTTGCTCAAAGGTGGTTATCTTGCTCATATCCTTGCCGATTTTTCTAAAGAAGGTAATATTGTTAAGCGCTTGAA
>JAFQBR010000110.1 GCA_017399665.1 Clostridia bacterium
CCTTAGATGAAAGCGATTTAGATTACGGAAATATGGGTATGGGAATAGACGGCGCTTTTTACGTTAGTGACGACGGAAAGCTCTATATTCTTCACACCGTTACCCCTGCGGGGTTACAGTATAACGAGATTACGGACGTTAATAATATTTCGCCAAGCACCATTACCAGAGCAAAAACGGTAAGGGAGGCTAACTTGGGCCATTGGATAGAAGGCCCGGGTGTTATTCGTCGCGGTACTTACAGCTATCTTACTTACTGCGGTAATCACGTTAATTCAAGGGGATACCGTATAGGTTACTCTTATGCAGAAAATTTAAGCAGCTTATCTGATTTTATTCAACCGTTAGATAATATCACTATTATAGATACCTCTGCCGGTCATTACGGCTTAGGTCATAGCAGTAACGTAAACGGCCCGGATTTAGATTCTATTTATACGGCATACCATTCATTCGTTTCTGGCGGACCTTGCAGAAGATATAACGTGGATAGATATTTTGCAAGCGGTAGCTTACTTACTGCAAACGGCGCAACCTATCGCCCCGTAGCAGCTCCCGTAAGAGCTACTAAGGAAGCTAAAAACGGCAGCGAGTTAACCTTAAACAACGGCACTTATGCTCTTGGCGAAAGCGCAGGATATTTTACCGCTGAATTTAACCTAATACCAAGCCAAAGCCAAGAAATTCGTTTTGGTGGCGGTTACACCGTTGGGTTTGGTAATAATTCGTTAACCCTTTCTTATAGGGGAAGTCAAATTGCAAGCGCTTCAGTTAATTACACTCAAGGAAATCTAGTTACCGTAAGGGTAGAAAACGGCGACGGTGTTGGTTATATTTATTTAAACGGAATGCGTGTTATTACTTATACCGCGCAAAGCGCGTCCGGTTTGGTTGGGTATTTAAGTGAAGAAGGGGTTGAATATACCGCCTTTACTAACGACGTATTTGGAACTAGCGATTTTGAAGCTATAAAGAACTTTTCCACACGCTTCCCGGCAACCTCTTATTTAAAAGGGGAAAACAGGGGCTTTTCTATTAGAAACGCGCAAGTTGTAAAGGGTGGCTTAAGAGTTGGCGAAAAGCAAAGCATAAAGGTTAGCGCAAACGCAGAAAACGCCGTTTGCTTAGGCGAAGGGGATTGGATTAAGTACGCCGTTGATATTGGCGAAAGTGGATTATATTCTCTTTCTGCAAGAATATTAAGCGCTAATAGCGCAAGGTTAAAAATAACTATTGGCGATAGCGTGCATACGGTAGATCTTCCCAACGCTGAAAACTGCAATATTTCACTTGGTAATATGCAGCTTACTCAGGCTGTTACCACTATGAAGGTGGAAGTAGTTAGCGGTAGCGCAGAATTTATTTGGTTTGACGTTCAAGCAGAAGCTAGCGGAAATTCAAGCCAAAGCTTAGAATGCTTTGAAAAATTAAGAGGCTCTGTTACTTACTCTAACGGCGAATTAATTTTAACAAGTGCAAATAAGGCAGGTGACGACGCAGTTGCCGTTTGGGGCGGTCGCGGTATGAGTAATTATCAGGTAGAATTTACTTACGTTGCAGATAGCCAAAGCTTAGAAATGGGCTTTATGATTAGAAGTAACGATTATTCATATCATAGCGCGCAGGCTTCAAATCCTTGGCGCGGATATTATTTAAAGATGACGTCACAGTTAATGGCATTTTATAGGCACGATTACGGCGCTTCTTTAATTTCTGCAAGCAGACAGCTTGATCTGTTTAACGGAAATGAACGTCATATCAAAGTGGTTGCATTAAGTAACACCTTTAAAATTTATTTAGACGGTGAGTTAGCGTTTGAATGTAGTGATGAAAAC
>JAFQBR010000111.1 GCA_017399665.1 Clostridia bacterium
AAAACGGCAACGTTTTAAATTGTAATTTTATCAATGTTTTGATTACTACCTCTGATTTTACAAAAGGAGCAATTGAAGAAGCTATTAGCAATCCAAATAATCCTACTATCTTAATAAATGGCGAGAAACTTCTTGATATGTGCATTGAAAACGGAATAGGTTTTACATATAAGCCTGTTTTGGTAAAAGAGACAATTAAGAGCCTTTTTACTGAAGTATCTGTTTGCGACTCTACCCCTGTTATCACTATTGAAAATTACTACATCGTGTCAAGAGAAATAACTGCAAACGATATTCGCGCGCGCATTTTAATCATCCCTCAACTAATTAAAAATACAATAAGCGCTAACGATGAAACTATAACGGTTGTTTTTAATGGTAGCACTTATCAACTAAATATAGATAAAACACGTAGATATTTAGGTGGCGTGACGGATATTTATAAACAAAGCGGTCTGATTAACGAAGATAATATATTTATATCAAAGCAAGCAAAATGGAAGCTTGTCGATAATGTAATACATATCACGATAGAATAATTAGGGAGATACTTATGGAACAAGATTTCTTCACATTTCTACTTGATTTTATAAAACTACTTCAAGATCCAAATATTGAAAATCATATAAAAGAAAAAGCGATAAAGTCATTTTTAAAACAAAGCGTTGATAATCAACAAAACTACGGATATCAAACAAAACAAGACTTGAAACTTTTAATTGACTTAGCCCCTAATGACAAAACTTTATTTGAAACTATAGGTACATATTTTTGTACCCACGACACTCGCTATTAAGGAGAAAACAAACTTATGAAAAGAGATTTTAAGGAATGGTTAAAAACGTTTAGAAATAGCATTTGCGATTACAGTTATTACGTTGACTTTAACAAAGTTTACGGAAACGTAGAAACAATTAAAGTTGAGCTTAATATTCTTAATTCGCTTATCGGCTCTAAAAATATAGAGGCAGATTTTGAAAAATTGCTTACGGTTTATCCGCAAGTATTAAAATGTATTCCCGTATTATTAGCTGTTAGAGGTCGTGAAATTTATACTATTGACGGCGACGGCGAATATCTTTTCAACTTTAAGAAAATGAACTATTCCGTTGAAGAATATAAAATGTTTATGAGAAAAACAGGGCTTTTTTCGTTGATTTCTGAACACGTTATAAATAATCTAGTTGATTACGTTACGGGTGTTGAAGTTGGTCTTGATAGCAATGGGCGTAAAAATCGTGGCGGTCATTTAATGGAAAATTTAGTTGAAGATTATTTGAAAAAAGCAGGTCTTGTCAAAGGTGTTGACTACTTCAAAGAAATGTACATATCTGACATTGAGAAAAAATGGGCTATTGACCTGTCAAATATTTCAAATCAAGGCAAAGCAGAAAAGCGTTTTGATTTCGTTGTTAAAAAAGGTGCTACCATTTACGGTATTGAAACTAATTTCTATACTGGCGGTGGCTCTAAACTTAACGAAACAGCAAGAAGTTATAAAACTATTGCATTAGAAGCAAAAGAAATTCAAGGTTTTGCATTCGTGTGGTTTACCGATGGACAAGGTTGGCACTCTGCTCGACACAATTTAGAAGAAACGTTTGACGTAATGGATAATATCTATTGCATTTCCGATATGGAAAACGGAACTATTGAGTTTTTAAAA
>JAFQBR010000112.1 GCA_017399665.1 Clostridia bacterium
AGCCTTAGCCCTTTGTAAAAGCTTGTAGCGGTGTTTTGTGGGTCGCACCATGCCTGCGCCACCGAAGTAAAGTCGAATTGGTAAAGGTCTTGCGAATTTATAATCTTATAATCGGTTATAGTGTTCGCCACTTGGGGTGCGACCCAATTTGTTGTTTGGTGGTTCCAATCGTCAGTTATGGCGTGAAGGTTCACCATAGTGTTGGGGGCGTAGTTCATAACGTCCAGAACAAGCTTGGCTTCGGTAATAACACTTGCCTCGGGTAGTACAAAGCCTACCTTTTCTTCGTCTTCCTCTGCGTACAGGCTTATATAGCCTTTGTAGTCGTGGCCTTCAAACGAGCCTACGTTTATGTACTGACTTTGATAGGGCAAATTGCCTGTTTGACCATCGTAGGCGTGTACATCTCGTATTTCGTTATATGCGTACAGGTCGCCGTTGTCTCTGATTATAGTAGGGTCTATAACAATGGGGAAGGCGCGGTCGGCTGCGTTTATCCAACCCGCATCGGCGGTAACGGTTACGGTACAGCCTGTGGCTGTTTCTGCAAGACTGTAGCTTACCGCGGAGGAGGTAGCGCCCTCGCTGTCATACATATATCCTACGGGGATATAGTACATAATTTTATCTGTGGCTTCGTCGGTGAAGACAATGCTGCCGTCAACCTGTAACTCCGCATTAAGACCTGTGAGGGTGAAGTTAAAGCTGTATGAATAACTGTCGGCTTTTTTGAACACTATTATGTCTTCTTTTACACGGTTGCCTGCAGCGGTGTATCTTATATGCGCGTTAGCAAAAACGTTTGAATATGTAACGGTAGAACTGTAGTTTTCTATGGTTATTATCTCTTCAAGCTTATCTGCAGGCGTTATCTCTGCACGATTAGATTCAAGAACTATATTGCTGTTTTTATTTGCGCTAACAACATTCATCTCAAGCTTTTTGTTGCCTTCGGAAAAGCTAACTATCTTGTTTGACGCACTTTGACCGAACTTCAATCCGCTTGGATTAGAGGCGGTACTATATACGGGAGTTTCTTTCCCGGAGCCGCTGCTTAAAGAAGTGTTTTTGGAAGCAGAAAGCGAAAGGCTGTTATCATACTCAACCCACTCGCCGTCATCTTCGTAGTGAACTTCATTTGCATACTGAACAAGACGGTAACTGCCATCGCTCATTCTTATGGTTTTACTGCTTGCAGTTCTCTTGGATACATCTTCGCCAAGGGCAGTTACTTCCGTACTTGCCGTAGACAAAACGTTATTTGTATCTTCTATTTTGTCGGATGTCAACTCTGAAGCGCCAATTTTTAAGCTGTACACTTCTGCTGGGATTACATACAACACCATCAGCATACACATAAATATGGATAATATCCTTGCGAAACCTTTCATAAGTAACACTTCCTCTCTTTAAAAATAATATTCACGGCGGACTTTTACCGTACAAACTCTTAAAGGAACTGCACGGCTTATCTAAAACCAATTACTGTCCAAATCTTAAATTATTTTATCTATGGACATCGGACTCTCCCCCTAACAATAATAATCTAAAGTTATTCTTTCCTGCCCAAATTTTCTTCTGCTATATAATGTCAAAAACTTCTAATTCGTCTATAAATTTATTAAAAATTTAATATTTGCGCTTGAGATTGCAACAATAATAACGCGCGATCGTAAAAGATACGTTATGCCTAACACCGCAAACAACAACGCAAATAAGAACACAAGAGGTATAACAGCAAGTGATACTTGGTGGTACGTAAACGTTATCCACAATTACGGCACAGATTTAATCGTTATCACCACGCTTTAGGCTTAAAAAAGGTGTGACCGCAGTTTGACCTCATATTCCTTCGTCGCTTTGCAACTAAAACGAAGCGAACACTTTTATTAATCAGTAGATGCGTCTTCGAAGCAACAGAGATAAAAAAGAACCGAGAATTATGACAATTCGTGCGTGTTGTGTCGCAAATCAAAATCCATGTGGTATACTTTAGTCACAAACGAAAGAAACACCCCCGAAGCAAAAAAGCAAGCAG
>JAFQBR010000113.1 GCA_017399665.1 Clostridia bacterium
GAAGTTAATGTATTCTTCTGCGGTTTGATATTGAGCCCACCAGCTATAGAATAAGTAGCTAACGTAGGTTGATGCACCGTAAGTTGCAAAAGAGGTGGTGTAATTGTAAGTTCCGTCAGGGGTACGATTCTTAACAGCATTCATAATGCCTAAAAGTTCATCAGTTGTGTTGGGAGCATTAAAACCAAGAGCTTTTAATTTGGTTTCATTATACATAATACCAGTCATACCGCTTGCCCAGTTGGTTTGATAATACTTAGGTTCGGTAACAGCATCACCCTTTCCACGATATGCAGCAGAAATAAGATAGCTATCTAAAAGTTTTTCCCTATAAAGAAGGTCTTCACCAGGAATGGTAGAATTGTAAACGATCTCAGTTAGGTCAAGAACGTTTGCATCAGGTCCGATTTTACCTTCTAAGCCAGAACCCATAATGATATCATATTTGTTTGTCTTATTGCTAGTAGATGCTAATAATTCAGTAGCGTGGTTAGCAAGTTCGTCGTGTTCTACGTGAGATTTGTTTTCAATTCCGGGATACTTTTCTTGTACCCAAGGTTCATTAACGAAGGCATTTAAAATGTCTTCTGCCCATTGATAGCCGTAGCCTGCATTGTAAACGTAAATTTCCAATTTATTGGTGTCGTTAGGGTCGATGTTATTGTTGTTGTCTTTATTTCCACAACCCGTAAGCGCACCAAGCATGGTTACGCAAGTTAGGATAAGCGACAATAAAAGTGCACTCTTTTTTAGCATGATTTTTTTCCTCCAATATATTTTAATTTTTATTTTTTATATTTTCAACAAGACCTGCTAAATCTTGTGAATTTCACTTTTTTACTTAATTAGCCTTTTAATCCGCCTACCGTGAAGTTTGACATTACTTTATCTGAGAAAAGAATGAAAACTACAAGTAGAGGAATAATAGAAATAATAAGTGCCGCGTAATATGCGGGGGTATTACCTAAACGAGGTAACGTTCTTGATAAGCCGTATAAGCCACTTGCAATGGTGGGCCAATCGGGGTTATATAACAATACGTCTAAATATGAGTTCCAAGAAGAAATACCGTTAACTAAAGCCAACGCACCAACCGCGGGAATAGCCATTGGTAGCATTATTTTGAAAAATATTACAAAATGCCCGCCACCATCAACTAAAACGGCTTCTGCGTATTCCCAAGAAATATTTTTAAAGAAAGCGTATAACACTAGAAAACTCATTCCGCCCGGGATAAAGCTTGTGCAAATATTTAAAAGCGGACCTTTGTTATATAAATTTAGGTCAGAAATTAGCGACATAAACGCACCTGTCGTTCCCATAATAGGAATTGTCATAGCGAAGATAATAGCGCCGTAGTAAACGTTTCTTAACTTAAATTTATATTTAGAAACCGCGTAAGCAACGCAAGCATTTGCAAATAGCGGACAAATGGTTGCAATCGCCGTATACCATACGCTATTAAACACTAATCCCCAGAAACTTGTTCCGCGATATTCAAGTTCACTAAAAGCAAACTTATAGTTATCAAATACCAACTTCGTAGGGAAACTAAAAGGCTTTCCGAGCTTAATTTCATACATAACCTTGTTTTCTAAACTATACATCAATAATATCACGAATGAAATAATCATTGAAAGTGCATATAGAGAAAACAATACAAAAACAAAGCCGAAAAGAATATTTTGCTTAACGTTTCCCTTTACAAAAATTCCTTTTTTTCTCAATTTACCAATCATTTCAAATCATCCCCCATATCAATATTCTACAGCGGGTATTTTTTCGGTTAACCAACGAACGAACAGTATAACGGGAACCCAAACGACTGTAAAAATCAAGCCCGCTGCACTTACTAAACCGTAGTTTTCTGTACCACCTGTTTGGCCAAATTCGCCCGTGCCGTAAACCTGTTTATAAATCCAGAAACTTAAAGTTGCCGTTTCTGCATGACCAGTGGGAGCAAAAAGTAGAATAGGTCCGCTTGAAGCAAGTAGGTTGGTGAACGTTAGTAAGATCATGGTTGATAAGGTGGGCCAAATAAGCGGTAGTATAATATTTACCAACTCCCTTCCAGGTCCACAACCGTCAAGATCTGCCGCTTCTAAAACTGAAACGGGAATACGTGCCATTGCACTACCAACCAAAATGATGGTAGTTCCAGCGCCCGTCCAAATAGAATATATTAAGATAGTGTTAGTAGCAGTTGACGCATCGTTTAAATATCCCCAGCTTGGAACAGACTTACCAAAAAGCTTTAAAAAACTATCCCAAATACCATTAGGGGTAATAACCATAGAATAAACGCTTACTAATACAACGCCCGTTAAAAGCACCGGCAAGAAAAACATTATTCTAAAAAACTTATAAAAGCGAATTTTTTTGAAAAGAAAATACGCTATTATTATGGCTATTGGGAAGTTAACAAATGCACCAACCGCCCAATACTTAACGGTATTTTTTAACGCAAGACCAATGTTTACTCCGTATGGACTGGTTAACGATTGCCAAAATAGCTCGAAGTTAATAAGATCGAACTTGCCATCTATGTTTTGGAACGCCATTGTGAAAGAACTCATATTAACGTAAAGCCAAAACAAAAGCCAAGATATTGTGGGAATAGCCAATATGACAAAAAGAAATGCTTTTTGTTCACTTTTTATTCCTTTTTGTTTTGAATTAATCTTTTGCATTCTAAAAAAGTGTACCCCCCATTATTATTTCAATGTCATTATAACATTTAGAAAAATTAAAGTAAATGTATAAATTCGTTGATTATTTATATTTTCTTACGATTACTGTAAAAAAGTTGACAAAAGGATATTACAATGATATACTTATCGCATGAGTTACAAGCATATAACGTTAGAATCAACCGTCGTAAAAAACAGTTGCACAATTAAAAAGCTTTATAGCACCTATTCGTACTTTCACACGCAGGATTTTACATTTGCCGGTGAATATCACAACACTTGGGAGCTAATTTACGTTTACTCTGGTAGCGTTATTATTGAAACGCCAGATTACAAGTTTACACTTGAAAAAAACCAAGCGTTTTTACATTTCCCAAACGAACGGCATAAAATACGTACTAATAACATTTGCTCAAGTTTATTTATCTTTAGCTTTGACTGCTTATGCGATAACATAGACTGCATAACCAAAAAGCCCTTAAAGGTTTCGCCTGCAATATCTAATTATTTTATCGTTGCTATTGAAGAAGGCTTGTCATTTCTTGCCGGGAAAAACCATATTCCCGTTAAAAATCAGCCTATTAAATACGCCGGCGGTCAAGTGGTAAAAAATACACTTGAACTAGCATTAATTTCGTTAATTCGTTTAAACAGCTTTTCCGATACTAACAATACGCCAAAAAGAATAGCAACGAGTAACAGTAAAATAGTCGATATAGTCGTCGATTATTTTAAAAATAATATTCAAAACAAAATTTTGCTTGAAGACCTTACTGCCGTTTCCGGTTACAGTGCATCCCATCTTTCTGCAATTTTTCAAAAAGAAATGGGAATATCTATTAAAAACTACTTTAACAAAATGCGAATAGATACAGCCAAAGAATTACTCTCCAAACGAACTATGTCCATTCAACAGGTAAGCGACTATCTTAATTTTGACAGCGTTCAATATTTTTCCTTGAGATTTAAAAAGGAAACA
>JAFQBR010000114.1 GCA_017399665.1 Clostridia bacterium
AAAGATATTAGAAAAAAGAAAAATTTAGTTTTGCTTTTTGCTATTTTAACGAGTATAGCTTTGCCGTCTGGCATAGTGGCTACGGTGCTTGGGGCTACTTGCGATAAAACGGCAATTATGGTAATTGGGCTTGTAGCACTTGTGCTTTCCTTTTTTGCACTGCCCTTTGTTTGGCTGTTTTTTGCAAGTATGAATTTTAAAGCAAAGCTTGTTTTTGTAATTGAGAAAAAAGCAATTACCGACGTAAATAATCTTGCGGAAATTTTTAGTAAGCATGCGGAAGAAATAACAAGAGTTTTAAACGAACTTATTACTAGCGGTTTTATTAATCCTAACCTTTTTTACAAAATAAAAGAGAGTGAAAAGTTGAGCGAATTAAAATGCTTTAACTGCGGAGCAAAGCTTATTGAAACAGAAGATAAATTTGTGTGCAATTATTGCAAAAGTGAATTTAAAAAGTAATAAAAAAGTGCCGTATAACGCTGTTATCGGCACTTTTGCTTTTATTTTATGCTGTATTTAAATAAGCTGTTTTCTTCTATCTTTTTCAGAAACGTCTGTTAAAGATACCTTTTTTACTTGAGCTTTTGTGATTGAAAATTTTGCTACTTCATTTATTTTCTTTAAGTTAAAAACAATTTTGTAGTGCTTAACTCCAGCGCCAACTAAGGCGGTTAAAGCGCCAATGCTATCTTCAACTGTTGTGTAAATAACCTGTTCGCTCTTTTTTGTAACACCGTTTTTAAGGTGAATATCAACGTTGCCTGTCATCATGTCTTCAGGTAAGATTGAAGCCATTTGCTTAACGTATTCTTTATTTTCGCTTGCTATTTTACTGATTGGCGCAAGTAAAACGGTAACTAAAACAGTTTCTACGTCGTGTGGGTTAACGCTTTTACCTTGAACAATAATTTCTTTATTATCGACGGTAATTAAAGGAACGTCTGCTTTGATAGGGTGTGATTTTACTGCAGAGGGTATTAATAATAAAGCCATTAGTGCAATTACGCCAAATATTATTGCAAATGGGTATTGCTCTAACTGAACCATAAGCCCGGCAACTAAGCCCATACACGCAAAAAGTAAAATGATTAAGGTGTAAAATCTTCTGCGCTCAGATCTGTTGTAAAGCACGTTTGGGTAAAAATGTTGCTTTGTTGAATTTTCTGTTGTTACTGCATTGTTTGTTGAATTGCTCACTATCTATTTTCTCCAATTTAATTATTCGCCGTCTTTATCGTCACTTTCTTCACATTCTTCGTCAAGAGGCTGTGCTATTTCTTCTTCGCTAGAAGTTTCTTCTGCTACGTCTGCTTCTGCTAAAGCTTGGTTTTCTTCCGCATTAGAAATAAACGCTGTTTTATCAGCAGTTTCTACTTCTTCAGGAACAGGTAAACTGTCTTCTTCATTATTGTTATCGTTAAATACCTTGGCTAGCTTTTCGGCAATTAGTTCGGGCTTTTCGATACCGCCAAGAGTGATATATTCTTTACCAACTGCAAGGTTGACGCTATCTTTACCCGTTTTGAAAGAAGTTACGTCGTTTAAATTGATAAAAGTAACGTTTTTAATTGAATCGCCTTCAATAACAAAAATACGCTTGTTTGTAACTGCATACCATTTTTCGTTTTGCTTTTGTTTGCCTTGTAAAATAAATACAAGCCAAAAGCCGAATGGTACGAAGTGCACTACTAAAAGCACGATAAGAATGGGGAGTAAAAAGGTTGTAACGTTTTGAAGTGACTCGCTTAAAGTTTTAGTCATACCAAGCAAGAAAACGTCGCCAAGTAAAGTGAGTAACCAAGTTGCGTAACAAATTATTGTTTGAATAAAATTAAAGTTACTCTTTTTGGTTGTGATTTTAACTTCTACCCTTTCGCCCTCTAATAAAAAAGGCGTTGCATCTAATCTTTTAATTTCCATAAAAATTCTCCTTTTGAATTTTGGCTTTTAAAGGTTAACATTTATTTATAAAAATGTCAACACTTTTATACGTTTTGTAGTTAAAAATATGCGTTAATGGGTTTATAGCCCGACTTTTAGCCATTTATTAAATCTTTAATAATCTCTCCTGCAATAAGCAGTCCGCAAGAAGAAGGTACGTAAGAAATGCTTTTTGGTATTCTTCTTTCTTGATTGTTTTCGCTATCGTTTAAAAGAGGCTCTTCCTCTGAATAAACGCATTTTAAAGAAGCAATATTTCTCTTTTTAAGCTCGCGCCGAATTACGCGCGCCAATGGGCAAACCTTGGTTTTTGAAATATCGGCTATTTTAAAATCGCAGTTTAGTTTATTGCCCGTGCCCATACTGCTAATAATTTTAACGTTATGTTTTACAGCTAGCTCGCAAAGTAAAAGCTTGCTGGTTACACTGTCTATACAGTCTGCAATATAGTCTATTTTTTCAAAGTCAAACTGAGCTATTGTTTCTTCACTAAAGAATAAAGTCTTAACTTCAACCATTATATTTGGGTTAATATCTTTAACCCTTTCTAGGCAGACTTCAGTTTTGTATTTACCTATTGTAGAGTGTAAAGCGTAAAGCTGACGGTTGATATTATGTGGGGCTATAGTATCGTTATCGCATATTATAAGCTTACCAACGCCTGCCCTTGCAAGCGCTTCTGCTACAAAAGAACCAACACCGCCAAGCCCGAAAACTGCAACGCAAGAGTTTTGAAGTCGGTTAAAAGCATTTTCACCGATAAGGTTTATTTCTCTTTCAAAAATACTCATTATTTAACTATTGCCCCCTGGTCGATTGAAAAGTGCTTGCCGGAAGCAAAGTTTGTTTTTTCTGCGTCGGTACAAGTGATAAGCGTTTGAACGCCCTCTAACATAGAAAGCAGACAATTTCTTCTAACGGTATCTAATTCGCTTAAAGCGTCGTCTAAAATCAAAACGGGGTATTCGCCAAAGTGCTGTTTAAAAATTTTAAGCTCGCCTATTTTTAGCGATAGTGCAGCCGTTCTTTGTTGACCTTGCGAGCCGTAAATGCGCGCGTCTGTTCCGTTTATTTTAATTTTTATGTCGTCGCGGTGCGGACCAACCGTTGTATAGCCAAGCTCCACGTCCTTTTCCATGTGCTCATAAAGGGACTGCTTTAGAGCGCGTTTAATTTCAAATTCATCCCCTTCAAACTTAAAATCGTAAGAAATTTCTAGCTTTTCTTTGCCGTTTGTAATTAAAGAATGCGCTTCTTCGCAAAATGGCTTTAGTTTTTGAATGAAATCATTTCTTGCCTGAATTACAACAAGGGCAACGTTTGCAAGCTGTTCGTCCCAAATGGGTAGCGTTTCAAAAACCAAATCTCTATCCGGATCTTTTAGCAAATTATTTCTTTGAGAAAGAATTTTTTTGTATTTAGAAAGGGCTAAGAGATATTTTTTATTTATTTGAGATAGCGCGATATCCATAAATCTACGCCTATCTTCAGGGCTTTCTTGAACAAGCTTTAACTGCTGTGGATCAAACATAACGGCGTTGATATTACCGATAAGCTCGGCAGTTTTTACCGCAGGCGTGCCGTTTACAGTTATTTTTTTACCGCTTTGTAAAAATTCTATTGAGGTTGATAAATCGCCAAGTAAATCACTTTTTGCAGTTGCAGAAATCAAAGCTGAGCTAGCCTTGTGGTTAATAACCTGTTTTTCGCGAGTTACGCGTGGGGAATAACCTGTGCAAAGATAAAAAATAGCCTCTGCCACGTTGGTTTTGCCTTGCGCGTTAGCCCCTGAAATAATATTTATACCGGGCGAAAACTCAAAGGTTTCGCTTTGGTAATTTCTGTAATTTTGTAAAGTGAGTTTAGAGATATACATATTTTTACTTAGACCGACTAAAAAAAATAAAAATCTTTGTCAGTTTCCTCTTGCTTTTTTTATAAAATTTATATATAATATAAAAGCGTTATATTTTCGCCCGCTTCGTTTTGCTAAAATAGAGTGGGCATTAATTATCTTAACGGCAAGAAAGTAACTTGCTCAATTATTATAGCAAAAAATCTTTGTATTTGCAATTATTATGATAATTTAATTAAAATAAATCATTGCAGTAATAGGATTTTTGACAAAAGCAAAGGAGTACAGGATGGAAAATTACGAAATTTTATGGAATAGTGCGCTTGAAGTGTTAAAAAACACCGCAAGCTCTATTGCTTATTCTACATATATTCAAAAGATAACACCCGTTGATTTAGAGGGCAGAAAATTAGTTCTTAACGTTCCAACCGAGCTTTTTGCGCGCGAAATCGCTTCAAGATTATTAGATAAAATTCTTGCTGCGCTAAAAACTGCAGAAACAGGTATAACGGCAGTAAAAATTACCGTTGGCGACAGCACTAAGGATTACTTGCATAAAGACGACGAGGAAGAGCCTATTTTAGAAAGCTCTATGGAAATTAATCC
>JAFQBR010000115.1 GCA_017399665.1 Clostridia bacterium
GGATTTTGCAAGGTATCGTCGTGGATGAATACGCCTATCAAAAGCAATTACAATACAAACAGCTCCCTGCAACAAGACGCACGGAATGGTTAGAATTAGGGCTGTTCTACTGCCCAAACTGTGGTAAATTGGAATCCTTAACGTCCAAAGGCGACCGAATTAATTGAGAATGTGTTGGAGTTTGAAGAAAAAGTTATCGTGTTATTGGGAGTAACAGAAGATACGCAAGAAAAGAAGATAATTATGTTCTCTTTTAATAATAAAGAAGATTTTAGTAATGCGAAAAACGAACTTAAAAAAATAGGGAATACACTTTTTGAAGATTCCGCTGGGGTATATTATAAGGCGGACGAAAAGCAAAAGACGATAGTTTTAATGAATCAACAAACTTTATTAGAAGAAGTGAATAAATTAAAGGGAAATTCTGATTTGGCAAAAGTTATCACAAATTTAGCTAATGCAGAATATGAAATTGTAAAAACAAACGATCAATTTATTCGCGCTATTAAACCGTTGGAAGGTGTGGAAATTACAAAAACAGTAAGTGTTGGAGTTTATGAGAATAAAAATGATTTAGAAGAAATTTACGAAGGTTATTTAGAAAAATACGCTGAAGAAATAAAAAATGAAACAACAGCAGTAGGTAAAAAGGGAACGTTAATAATTGTAGCAAGTAGTAAATACGCTTTAAATGATGCTTTAGGAAAATAAAAAACAAATAAAATAAAACAAAAATCACGCCCGAAAAAGAGCGTGATTTTTTATGTGCTAAAATAAATTTATTTTTACAAAAACCACGCTATAGCGCGGTTAATTGGGTATTTTTTACAATTTTTTAACAAAAGAATAACCTTTTAGAAACATTTTTTTGTTTTTTTGTAAACATTTATTATTTATAATAAAGGCGAAAAACGTAAAAGTGGATTACAGGCAAAAATTCACGATAATAAAGGAAAAAAGGAGGTTTAAAAATTGAACGCTATAGAAATTAGAAATCTAACGAAAAGCTTCCGCGGAATGTACGCTGTTGATCATCTTAATATGACCGTTCCGCAAGGCGCTATTTACGGATTCATTGGTGAAAACGGTTCAGGTAAATCAACAACAGAAAAGCTTATTTGCGGGCATCTTGTTCCAGACGGCGGTGAAATCAAGCTATTTGGTAAGGATTATACAGATCCCGGTGTGCGCGTAAGAGTAGGCGCTTTAATAGAAAACGCCGGGTGCTTTCCCGGCTCGTCCGTGTACCAAAACCTTATGATGCAATGTATTAATTTGGGGATAAAGAATGCAGATAAAGAAATAAAAAGAGTGCTAAAAACGGTAAGAATGGAAGATAACGCCAAGTTAAAATTTAAAAATTGCTCACTTGGAATGAAACAGCGTATAGGTATTGCTATGGCTTTACTTGGCGATCCCGCTCTTTTGATTTTAGACGAGCCCATTAACGGGCTTGATACCGACGGTATGCGCATTATGCGTGAAATTTTGGTTGACATCACCAAAAAATACGGTTGTACGGTGCTTA
>JAFQBR010000116.1 GCA_017399665.1 Clostridia bacterium
CGGGCTTTGAAGTAATTTATTACAGCATAGATAACGAATTTACACATAAAAACTACAAGCTCTGGACGGATATTATTGGCGCAGGTAAGCGTATTTGGGCTATCGCAGGTGGCGACGGACACGCTTGCTGTTGGGATGGTGCTTTAACCACTATTTACGCTAAAGAGCTTTCTAGCGCAGGGCTTTTAGAGTATTTAAGAAAGGGTGATTTCACTTGCGGTCCTGTTGGTATTCGTATGTGTATTGGCAGTCAAACAATGGGCGGTATGTGTGAATTTAAGGGCGATAAGTTAATCGTTTCCGTTGGCAACTTCCACAAGAGCGTTCTTTTCCCTGAACATTCTTACCGTATGGACGTTATAGACGATAAGGGCGTTGTTTGCTCTACTGCCGTTGCCATTGATAAAATTTATCATCCCGTTGTTTTTGCTAATAAAATTCAACAGGGTGTTGATTCGCTTGAAGCTAACGAGCTTACTTTTGCTTTCGACGTTAACCCCGATGCTAAATTCTACCGTGTAGAAATTTTTGACGAAACCAAAAATTGGCGTATTGCTATCGGCAACCCCATTTGGAATAGTAAATTTTATAAATAATAACTGCTTTTATAGTGTGGGGTAGGCTATATACCATTCTAAAGCCACAGGTGTTTTCTGTCATTTGGGAGCCGTTAGGCGATAGAATCTCTTTTCCCCGTTATTATTGTAAAACATCTTAACAAAATAAAAAGTAGCACTTAAAAATAGCGAGCAAAAGGTTTTACTCTTGACCTCTTGCTCGCTTAATGTTATAATTAACTTATAAATTCTCTTTTATAAGGAGTATACAATGAATATTTTAGAATATATGGGCATTTTAGAAAACGAAAAGCCACTTGACCGTATTGTAACCGACGGCGGTTTTTGCGGTATTTTCAGAAGAATAGCTTGCATTGGCGACAGTCTTTCTTCGGGAGAGTTTGAATCAAAGCAAGCAGACGGCACTAGGGGTTATCACGATTTTTACGAATACTCTTGGGGGCAATATATTGCAAGAAGCACGGGTAGCACCGTTTACAACTTCTCTCGCGGGGGGATGACCGCTAAGTGCTATATGGAAGAATTTGCCGAACAAAAGGGCTTTTGGGATGAAGACAAGCTTTGCCAAGCCTACATAATTGCATTAGGTGTAAACGATATTTTAGGCAATAAAATAGAGCTTGGCTCAATAGAAGATATTTGCCTTGAAGATTATACCAAAAACGCCCCCACTTTTGTAGGGTATTACGCTCAAATCATACAACGTATTAAAAAAATGCAGCCACGCGCTAAATTTTTCTTGGTGGGGATTCCCAGATACGGCGACGAAAACGATACAAAACGCCATGCCGTTAAAGAGGTTTTAAGCCAAATGGCAAACCTTTTTGATAGAACTTATTTTATTGATTTATATACTTACGCACCTGAATACAATCAACAGTTTAGGGATAAATTTTTCCTTGGCCACATGACGGCTACCGGGTATATTTTATCTGCCCGTATGATAGAAAGTTATATTGATTATATAATCCGCAAAAACCCAAAAGATTTTGCTCAAGTTGGTTTTATTGGTACGGATTTGTATTTTGATCCAGAAGAGTAAAAAAACGCAAAAGTGCCGATAATCGACCTATATCGGCACTTTTTTGTGTAAAAATCACTATTTAATTTTGTTTTTTTAGTAAGTTAAAATTTTAATTTTTTAAGCTAACTTGACAAACGCTATTATATATGGTAAAATCTAAAAAAATAAGGGGCGTTTTTATGAGAAAAATAGTCAGTATACTTTTGCTTTTTGTAACCTTATTTTGCCTAGCTTCTTGTAGCGAAAAACCGGCTACTCAACCCGAAGACTGCAGGGTTACAGGTAACCACAACTATCAGTTAATCGACCTAGAGGCGGGCGAATGTGAAATTAGTAAGTGTGGAACTTACGAATGCGCCACTTGCGGCAGTAGCAAAAAACAAACTATTACCACAGAGGATTTAGGTCTTCCCATTGTAGAATTTACAGGCTCTTTAGAAGGTATTTCAAAAGATAATAAGGTAAAGGTTGCAGTTAATTATTCTTCTAAAGAAAAAAGCTTTAATTGCGACGCAACATTAAAGGTACAGGGCGCATCTTCTGCTTTATATCCTAAAAAGAACTTTACCATTCAGTTATACGAAGAGGGTAGCGATTTCGATAAGAAGTACAAAGTAGAGGTTAAAGAAGGTTGGGGCAAACAAAGTAAATACTGCTTAAAGGCTAACTGGATAGATTTTACGCAGGCAAGAAACGTTGTTTCTGCAAAGCTTTACGGTCAGGTTTCTAGAACTAGAAATTTAAAGGATAAATTTGCTCAACTAGTCAATGGCGGTGCTATAGACGGCTTTCCTGTTGTAATTTACCTTAACGGAAGCTTCCACGGATTATATACTTGGAACATTCCTAAGGATGAATGGCTGTTTAAAATGAAGGATGAAGATTTATACGAAGCACTTGTTATGGCGGATGACTGGCACATGTCCACCTCTTTAAACGAGCCCGTTGCGTATGACTTTGAATCGACTTGCTGGGAGCTTGAATACTGTTCTAACGAAGACAGCGAAGGAACTGAATGGGTTGTTGACAGTTTAAACGAAATGATAGACTTTTTAAACAACTATACAGGTCAAGATTTTGCAGAGCGTTTAAAGTATTATATAAACGTTGAAAGGGCAATAGACTGTATGATTCACACCGCCATAATTAGCGGATGCGATAACACAAGTAAAAATATTTTATGGGTTACTTACGACGGTATTCAATGGATGCCTTGCGTTTACGATATGGACTCTACTTGGGGCTTGGTATGGCACGGGCAAGAGTATTATAACGTAAAAGATTATTCTATCGACACAATGCGTTACGGCAACGTACTTTGGCGCAAGCTCTTCCAATACTATGAAGATGAAATTATAGCAAGATATTTTGAACTACGCGAAAGCGTTTATTCTGCAGAAAACGTCAAAAAACAATTTGGCGACTTCATCAATGGTATTCCCAAGTTTGTTTACAAGTGCGAAGCCACAAAGTGGGCAGAAAGTCCTTCTAAAAACACAAGCACATACGAACAAATCGTAAGCTTTGGCTTAATCAGGTTTGATTATTTAGATAAAGAACTTACAAAACTAAAAGAAGATTAAAACTTCGCATCAAACAATAAAAAACAAATAAACAAAAAAGGGCAGGTATAAAACCTGTCCTTTTTGCTTCGGAGCGTGTAAACGTAAAACTATTATTTTAGGAAAGAAAAAGGGCGAGAAGTTATCCCACCCCATAAATTAAGTTTTGCATATTTATTAAAATAATTTGCCTATTTATATTCTCTAATTGTTCCACTATCTGTATATATATGAGCCGAAATAAACGGTTCCTCATATCTACTAGGATCTTTAAATAAACCGGTACTAGTGTAATCTAATACAATATTTCTAAATCTTAAAATATCTTTGGTTTTTGCTTTTTGGTTTGTCCGGTTCAGTCATGCCGATTAACCCGGCTTGTAGGGCAGGGATTATATAGTTTTTACGGAAAGTATCTCTTGATTTTAAACCAACTTTTTTCATAAGCTCGGTGAGCGACATTGGATAACTTTCTATAACTTCCATAAGTGCCGTAATTTGGTTGTTTATGTGATTATAATGGTTTCTCGTATCTTTAATAATATCGTTAAGTGCTGACTTGATAACGCCAAGCATAAACACAATAAATCTATTTGACTTTCCTTCTGCCGTTGAAAGCGTTATTGCTTTATAATAAGCTTCTTGATTATCTTTAATTATGCTCTCAATAGGGATCCATCTAAATATCGGTTTCCAGCTTGCAAGCAATGCGGTTTGCCATAATCTTCCCATTCTTCCATTGCCATCACGGAAAGGGTGAATAAATTCAAATTCGTAATGAAATACGCTAGACTTTATAAGCATTTGAGTTTTGCTGTTGCTTACCCAGTTAAAAAGTTGATTTAGTAAACTATTAACCATATTTGCTGGTGGAGCAACGTGTATTACTTCGCCATTTTGATTAATAACGCCAACGGGTGAAGTTCTAATTTGTCCTGCCTCTTCTACAAGATCTTTCATCATTACGCCGTGAGTTTTAGTTAAATCAGCAATCGAAAACGGATTTATATTTTCTAAAGTTTTATAAACTTCAAAAGCATTTTTTACGGCAATAATATCATTTTCTGGACCTAAAACACGCCTACCTTCAATTACGTCTGTAACTTGTTTTAGAGTGAGAGTATTATTTTCAATAGCGAGCGAAGACTGAATAGATTTTATTCTGTTTACGCGTCTTAATCTTGGTAGTTTTTCAAGGTCGTTAACCTTTTTAAGTTCGCCAAGCAGTTCCATTATCTCAGACGTCAAGTTTAACATTTCTTCAGTAATATCATACGGTGGAATATATCTATCCATAACAATCTCCTTTTTCGTTAATATAATTTTAACACAAAACAAAATAAAAGTCAATATCTTGCACGAAATGTTGCATTAAAACATAAATGTTTTTAGGCAAAAGAAAAGCCCTTTTACAAGGGCTTCATTCAGAACGTTCAAATGTAAATATAATATCAGGGCGTCCTTTTACAAAAATATATTTATAAAATTCATAAAAAAAGCATTTGGGGGCAAATAGAATCGCCTTTGGCGGAGAAATCGAGATTTGGCTCTTTGCGAGGCCGCCCCGATAAACTGCCACACCGGGCAGTTTAGTCCGCTAAAACGGCTTGCTTAGGTTTAGTTGCTTTCCTAAGCGGACAACTTGCTCCCGCAAGTTTCTCCCCCATCAAATCTCGATTAGAGTTCTTTTAACAAACAAAAAAGACAGGTATAAAACCTGTCCTTTTTGTTGGCGGAGAAATCGAGATATTGGCTCTTTGCGAGGCCGCCCCGATAAACTGCCACACCGGGCAGTTTAGTCCGCTAAAGCGGCTTGCTTAG
>JAFQBR010000117.1 GCA_017399665.1 Clostridia bacterium
CTTGCCAAGTAAGGGTTTTATTGTTATAGCTTGTAATATTACCTGCACTATCGTAGGTATAGCCAATAATTTTATCGTCATTATCGTAAGTAAAGGTTTGTGCAGTTCCGTTTGCTGTTAACGTGCCGGACGTTGTATAGTTATATGGCGTTTTAGATAGCAAGTTACCGCGCGTATCGTAAGCGTAAAGATAGGTTTTGTTTAGGTCTTTGTTATTTTCACGAATTAATCTACCTAACCCGTCGTATACGTAAGTATTATCACCGTATTTGGTTATATTACCGTCTGCATCATATTCAACGGCTTTTGTGCTTTCTAGCGTTTCTACGTTGTTTTCAACTCTATACGTTTTTACTGCGCTTACAAGTGGCGTTGAGCCTATTACTTGCGTTGTTGTGCCACTGGGAATCAATCCCATTGGCTGAATTCCGCCTATTCCGCCGCCTGCGGTGGGAACAAGCTTTGTTACGTCGTAATAAGTATATTCTACAATATGTCCGTTATTGCTGTTATCTTTTACCGTTACACTTGAAGGTCTACCGTAACTATCCTTTGAATACGAACTATTTATGGTTTTTTCATTGGAATTTGCGGTTATTTTACACCAGTCACTCGTTACTTCATTACTGAATAAGCTTTTATATGTAACGTTATTAATAATGCCTCTTGCTAATATGTTTTGAATGCAAAAAGAATTATGTTTTTGTGTTACTCTATTTAACACGTCTTTAGCTGTAATTTCCGTTTTATAACTACAACCATTTAGCTTATTTTCTTCTATACTCTCCAATATACCTGCTGCATTATAGTTGCAAATAAAAGCTTCATACCCTTCGCCATTATTATATTCACTTTCGTTACGTTTGTCAATAACTTTAAGTAATTTACTATTAGCTGAAATTGTGGGTGTATCACTTAAAGATGCTATATCGCCATAAATAAATTCATACATTACACTTTCGCCAGCGCTGGTAACGGAAGAAATTTTGTTTACGTGTCCATACTCATCAAAGTATCTGCGTTCGATATAGCCGTTTACGTAATCAATTTCGGTATATCCGCTGCCATTGGCATCGTAATTTGTGTTTAGCGAAAAAATTTGATTATTACCACGCTCTGCGTAAGCTAATTCGTTAAATTTATTATAACCAAAGCCAAAAGTATTTCCGCTGTTTGCATCACATTCACTTAAATTATTTAATGCGTAAGTTAAGTTGTTTTTATGCAAGTTGTTTTCGCAAGTTGCGCTAACGCTTGCTAGTTTTAACGCACTATTATACCCATAATTAATTACTTGACCGCTTGGCAGAGTAACCGAAGTAACGTTACCGTATTTATCGTAAGCGTAAGTAGTTGTAAAAGTATCAAATTCTTTATACGTTTTTACCGTAGCTAAATAGTTTCCGTTTAAATAAGTATAATCTTCTACTATTCTTTTTGAAGTGTCTGCATCATAAAAAAGTTTCTTTTGCGTTACGTTGCCATAAATATCGTAATTATACGTAAATTTTCCACCGTCTATGTTTTTTTCTAAAACAGTTCTTAAATATTCATCTAAATCACTATACGTATAAGCAAGTGAGTCTGATCGATTTACATAATTATTTATTCGAACACAGTTGGCATTCTTTTGTAAGTAATAAAAAATTTCATCTTGCGTTGTTTTTTGCATTAAGCCGTAATAAAAATCTAA
Source organism: Clostridia bacterium (assembly GCA_017399665.1). Next base: position 1,694 of record JAFQBR010000117.1, read on the forward strand.
AATACTTAAGTTTAAAGATGTTCCGTCAAAACAAAAGGTTGTATTTTCGTTACAGTTCGTAAGTAATCCTTCGCCATCGTAATACCATACGTTGAAGCTACTGTTGTTTTGCAAATAGCTTTTAAAGGTATTTACGTAATCTTCAAAAGTAAAGTTTACTCTAGATAAACTGTTGCCGTCTTGGTTGGTTATCGTGCAAATTTCGTTTACCTCTTTCCACGTTCTTTGCCCACTTGCCATTGTTTGAATTATATCAAAGGTAGCGCCTTCTGTACTAATCACCTTTTTTACGTCCCTTCCATTGTATATAAACAAGGAAGCTTCTGCTGGCTGTTCGCCTTGTGAAGTAAATTCAACGCTATAATTATGCGCGCCTGAAGGCATATCAAAAAATGCGTTTTGAATAATTTTTTCGCCTGCGCTAAAGTTTAACGTTGCTATTGCTTGCCCATTCTCTTTTAATACTGCCGTGGCTGTTGCACTTTCAGGTATTTTTGCTGAAAAAATACATCTTAACGCTTTTTCAGAAACTTTTGGTATATCCCAAGTTATGCCACTTGTATTAACCGTATTTGTAACAAATGGCGAAGCGGTTAATACTGTTTCGTAGCCCTTAAAATCTTCCGCATCATCAAATCGGCTGTTAGCGTGAGCCATAAATTCTATTGCCTTTTCAGAAATTGTTTGTGCTTGACCGTCTGCTGAAACACTTTCCTTTACACTATAAATTAATTCGCCATTTTCTGCAAAATAATAGTGAGTTAATTGCTGAACGCTATTAATTTCTTCTAAGTAGGCGGTTTCCGTTACCGTACTTTTATATGTTCCGTATGCTAGCGTTACACTATTTGTTAAAATAGATTCTGTATCATTATATTCCTTAGCAAACTGAACAACTTCACCGTTTTCACTGTAACCAATAGTTGTACTACTGCGTTCTGCTGCATTATTTACAGTTAATAATCTATCAAAAGTATCTCTTTCAAAAAGCACACTTGCGTTTTCGCCTTCATAGGTAATACTATCTAAATGATTAACTGTTAAATAATCTAACGTAACAAGTATTTCAGAATCAAATTCTAATTTAATCTTTCCCGACTCTTCATAATTAAAACTAAACACTCTGCCAATGCCGTCGGTAATTGTTGCAATACGGTTTGATTCATCATAGGTTATTAACAGCTCTATTACCCCACTACCCTTATGCGCACTAATTTTTATTAGCTCGCCTCGTGTGTTAAAATGACGTTTTGTTCCCATTCCGTCATCAATTACAGCCGTATTATCACTATTTTTTGTTAACGTTAAGCGCGATTTTCCACTTTTATCAAAATATACGCTGGTATTATTTTCAGATTTCTCAAATACGTGAAGTTCAAAGTTTTCATCATAAAAATAATATTTTCCGTCGCTTTCTCTTAAATACTGTTGATAATTAAGCTTCCATCCCTTAAACCATAGCGCACCGTCAGTTTTTCCGCTTTCACTTTCAAATATTTGCAAGTTATTAGCGTAAGACTGGTTATACGTTAAATACATATTTGCAGGAAGTCTATTGCCACCTACCGAAAATAAATGCTGAAAAGCATATAGTTTACCTGTTTGTAAGTTTACGTTAAAAGCACTTTTTTCTCCATTTTTGCTTGTATAAAAGCTGTTTGTTTTTAAATAATAATTCTCTGGCTTATCGTTAATGTTTGTACTGCCTCCACCACCGTCAAATATTTCTTCAGTTATTATTGATGAAGGTATGTACCTAAATGTAACTAATCGATTATTTTTTTTCATTTAAAATTCCCCCTATAATGTTTTAATATTTTTATTTCTTTTTTCTTCGCTTGTACTTGTATTTTTGGTTTTTCACCGCCTTTGTTTTTATTTGTAAATTTTAATAACGCTATATCTTCCCCCGGGTAAAAGCGTATAAAAAAGACAGACTTCCCTTTTAAAGAAACTCCGCCTTTTCTTGTTATTAAATTTTACATTTCTGTTTTACCACAGCTTGCCTATTTTTTCAATAGGTTTATGACAGCTTTTTTAAAAAAAAATTTTAAAAGTGCCTCTATAACGCGATTAACGCATAATAAAAAAGCGAAAAGATTTTTCTTTTCGCTTTTGTTTTTATTAAATTATTTATTTGTGTTTTTTAGAAGCTCTAGGTTTTGGATGGCTTCGGGGTGACCTTGCTCGGCTGCCAAAGTAAACCAGTTGATTGCTTCTTGTACGTCTTTTTCAACACCGATTCCGTTAGCGTAATAATAGCCAAGTGTGCACCAGGCAGATACTAAACCTTGTTCTGCAGCGCGCTTGTACCAGTAGAAGGCTCTTTTTAGGTTTTGCTCTGTGCCTTGACCTTCTTCGTAGCAAGAGGCAAGATTGTATTGCGACTTTGCATAGCCCAATGCTGATGCCTTTTTGTAATATTTAAAGGCTTCGCTATAGCTTTGCTCTACCCCTTTGCCAATATCGTAACAAAGCCCAACGTTGTGAATTGAAGCAACGTCGCCCTGACTTGCGCTTTGTGTATACCAATAGAAAGCAAGCTTGCTATCTTGCTCTACACCAATTCCTTTATCGTAACAAGTGGCAACCATATATTGGGCGTTTACATCGCCACAAACTGCTAGGCGCTGTAATTTATTAAAATCTAATCCGTTTTGGGTTAAAAAATCACTCATAATTCTTCCTAAAAAGTGGGCTATATGTCGATTAATAGCTTTTTGGTTTGTTTTTTTGTTTTTATTTAAGCTTTGGTTAAGTGACTAGTATACTAGCGCGATTAATTTAAAAAAAGCGTACAATCAATAATAAGTTGTACGCTTTTTAAGTTTTACAAATTGTGTTTTTTAATAATTAAGCCTTTAGCTCCTACTATTATAAATAAGGTTTAGATACAAGCAAGCACTTTTTTATTTATATTTAGCGATGATAAAAAAACATTTGAGAATAAGCTTTGTGTAAAACGTTTAGGTGTAACTGCTAAGCATCTTTGTATCATAAATAAGTTTTAGATGCAAGCAAACTCTTTTTTTATTTATCTTTAGTGATGATAAAAAAGCATTTGAGAATAAGCCTTGCGTAAAACGTTTAGATACAAGCAAGAGAAGGCGTTTGTGCTTTTTTGCAAGGGGGCGTACTTGCTGTACGTAACCCGAATAAAGCGCAAGCTTTTGCTGATATTCTAAAATAGCAAGTTTTATTGTAAATAAGTTTTAGATGCGAGTTAGTGGCTTAAAAATGCGGATTTGGCGAAAGGCGCGTACTTTTGCGTACGTAACTGAGCCAAAACGTAAATTTTTATGCCAATAACGAAGCATATAAGCCTTATTTATTGCTGTTGCCAATGAACGTACCAAACGACGTCACATTATGTTTATCCTTTGGTTTGCCATACATAGAAGATTCTGGACTTTTTTCGCGACGGTCAAATTTTTTACCGCCACGGCTATCTCTTCTTCCGCCTTTATCGAAAGACTTTCTTTCGCCTTTATTATCGCGACGGTCGTTTCTACGGCGGTCACGGTCGGCATAGATAGGTCTTTCGTCACGAAGTTCGTTAGGAACGATAACAACGTAACGGTTGGGTTCTTTGCCTTCAGACTCTGTTTTAACCTCTGTATTGCCAACTAGCGCGGTGTGAATTACACGGCGTTCAAAGGGAATCATGGGTTCTAAATTGATTTTTCTGCCTGTTTTAACAGCCTTTGCAGCAAGTCTTTCTGCAAGCTGAACAAGTGTTTCTTCGCGTTTTGCTCTGTAATCTTCACAGTCAACAACTAAGCGCTTATAATCTTCCCTGCCGATATTAGCAACGGCGCTAGCTAAAGCCTGTAATGCGTCTAAAACTTCGCCACGGTAACCGATTAAAAAGTTAGAGTTTGTTGCTGTTAGGTTGATGCAAATTTTATCGTCATCACGAACGATTTCTGTTGTTGCGTGAACGTTGATTAAATCAAATAAACCTTCTAAGAAATTAACTGCTCTTTGAGCGTCTGAGGGTTTTTTGGTTACTTTAACCTTTGCTTGGGTAACCTTTTTAAAAATAAGACCTTTTGTTGCGGGTTCTTCTAAAACTTCAACTTCTACTTCTTCTCTTGAAACGCCAAGCTGTTCTATGGCTGACTGTACGGCTTCTTCTATGGTCTTGCCGTAAACTTCAATACTTTCCATTAGATATTGCTCCTTCAACCGAAAATCGGTTATTTACTTATCTTACTTCTTATTTTTATTCTTTTTATTGTTTTCTTTAATTTCGCTTATTCTGCCCGTTCTTCTTAAAACTTCGTTTTCTACTGCTTGTTTTGCTAATTTTTCAAAACGTAAATCAACAAGCTTATTGATAACAAAGTTAGAAAGTAAGCTGAATATTGAACTTACAACGATATAAATAGAGAATGACGCTGTATACATGAATGAGAATATACCAAACATTAAGGGCATCATCCAGGTCATCATCTTTGCAGACTGAGCTGCTGTTCCGTTTTCGCCGTCTACTGTGCCAAGCTCGTTTTGAGTTTTGTTTTGCTTTTGAGCAATAAACTGCTGAATTAACATTGTACCAATAGATAAAACAACTAAGATTAGGTAACCGTTAGGCTGTTTCTTTTCTTCAGAAAGACCTGCTGTTAACTCTTCGTATTGACCTTGGTTAATTGTATCTATTGTAAGGTTTTCGCCGTTACATCTTGCAGAGCAGGCATCAAAACAGCCAGATTTAACTTGGAATTGATATGCTTCAAAGCTATCCTTTACAGGGTGTTCCCATGGAAGGTCTTGCGACCATACGTTTTTAACCCAAAGGAAAGAATAATCGTAGCTTCTGTATTTTTCTGCAGCTGCGGCAGCGCCTGCGGGTTTGATGTTTTCGTTAACGAATTTTTTGCCGTAATAATCTAATAAAGTTGAGCCAAATGTGTTTTTAAATACGTCAGCTGCTTCACTAGTAGCCCAAGAGTATGCTTCACCATTTTTTACGATAACGGTAGGCTCGCCGGCTTCATTGTAATATGCGCCGGTTGAAATAAAGGGCGAATTTTCTTTGTCTAGTATAGAATATAACACTTTTAACGCGTTGTTTTCTTTAGTTTCGTCGGCAAAACTTGCGGGTAAAGTAAGCGTTGCATCATAGCCGTTTGCTTTGTTGTAAGCAAGGCCGATATTGTTAAATTCTGCGCAGTAATCGCTGTTAAACAACTTATCTAAGTTAAGCTTTTTAACGTTTGTGCCGTTTTCTTCCACAATTAGCACGTAGTGGTCTTCTGGCGCTTGACCTTCTTCTACACCGTAATTAACAACGGCATCTTCGTAAGCAACGCTCATATTGCAGAAAACGTCGAAGTTAGCATAGTTAGAATAGGTAGAGAATTGACCGATTACTACTATGAAGAAAACTAAGTTTAAAAGTGTGGGCAGGCATGCAGAAAAAGGACTGTAACCGTTTTTCTTATATAGATCCTGCATTTTTCTTTGATATAAATCTTTATTGTTTGCGTACTGACGTTGAAGTCTTTCAAGTTCAGGACGCATTTTTTCCATCATTACTGAATTTTTCTTGGTAGATACCCTAGAGATAATATCGAAAGGTAGGGTTATTAGTTTAAGAATGAGTGTAAAAACTATAATACCAAGACCAATACTGTTACAGTTTTCAATTAAAGACTGAATAATTCTGCCAATCCAGTCAATTTGTATAACGTTGGTTATTTTGCCTATGGTCGTAATATCTACACCGGCACAAATATTAAATAAATCCATATACACCTTTTTTGTATTTTATTAGTCTTGAGCTATAAAAGCCATTTCTTTACGCGTGGATTATCGGGTACGGGATCGTATCCCCCTTTGTTTAAGGAATTGCAACGTAAAATCCTGTATACTATTAAAGTAAGGGCTTGAAATAAGTTGTATTTTTCAAGTGCTTCAACCGCGTACATACTGCACGTCGGGGTAAAAATACAACCGCTGTTTAACCCTTTAGACAGGTATTTTTTATAAAGTTTTATTAAAAATATAAGAAAGCGTTTTATCACTTAAAAAGCCCTTCCTTTTCAAAAAGAAATTTAACGTCCGCTTCAAACCTGTGAAAATCGTAATTTTCGCTTACTTTTGGCACTACTACAATATAGTACCCCCCAAGTAAGTCAAGATACGGTCTTACACAAGCACGTAGTTGACGTTTTATCCTATTTCTTACAACAGCTTTGCCGTTTTTCTTACTTACGGAATAGCCCACCTTTAGGTCGCGGGCCTTAATGTATACCAGAAGCAAGCTTCTGGCATAACATCTTTTCCCTTTTTTGAAAACAAGGTCGAAATCGCTTCTTCTTTTTAACCTGTTATCCAACTTGCGCGGTCAATTAAGCCGAAAGTTTATGACGGCCTCTTGCTCTTCTTCTTTTAAGAACGTTTCTACCTGATTTTGTAGCCATTCTTTTTCTGAATCCGTGTACTTTACTGCGCTGTCTTTTCTTGGGTTGATATGTTCTTTTCATTATATCTTTCCTCCGTTTTTTTTCTTAATTTAAGCACTTTTTTTATTTTTTAGCCATTCGGCTTTTTTAACTTTTTTGTTTTTTTATTATTTTATAATAAAATTTTGTAAATAAGTTTTAGATGCAAGCGTGTCAAACTCGGCGTTTTGTTTTTAACCGCAGGGAGCGCAACTATCCGTACGCAGGAATGTGGGTAAAAACAAAAGAACAAAGTATTACGAAGCAGATAAAGCTTATTGTAAATAAGGGTTAGATGCGAGTTAGATTGACAAAAGCGAGCATTGACTGAAGGGATTGTACTTTTGCGTACATGACCGAAGGCAAGCGCAAGCTTTTGCCAATATTCTAAAATAGCAAGTTTTATTGTAAATAAGGTTTAGATGCAAGCAAGACGAGGCGTTTTGTTTTTAACCGCAGGGAGCGTACTTAGCGTACGCAGGAATGTGGGTAAAAACAAAAGAACAA
>JAFQBR010000118.1 GCA_017399665.1 Clostridia bacterium
AACCAAAGGTCAGGGGTTCGAATCCCTTACGGCGCGCCACAAAAAGCGATAACCTGTTGGTTGTCGCTTTTTGTGTTGGAAAACCTTATGTAAGGGATTCGAACTAGAGCGTAAAGAAAACAGTGGACACCCACTATTCAGTTGATACAAGCTATTTACACAAACATCAAAAGCAGTAGATTTACAAAATAAATAATATAAGAAAAAACCGCTAAAAAATAGCGGTTTTTCCTTTGCATTAAATCTTTATTTAGGCGGATAATAACCGCCTGTAAAAAATATCAAATTATTATTCTATTATTCTGTCAAGCGTTCAACTGTAATTTCAAAGGTTTTTAGGTTGATAATAAGCTCGTAAGTGCCGGCTTGCTTGAAATAATGGTTATTCTTAGAGCTTACAGACAACAGGTCAGATGGTGCAACCGTTAAACTGTACGTTTTGTACTTTGACGTGTAAAATTTAGGAACGCTTGTGCTATTGTTTGTATCAACAACTATTCTATGGCGGAAGATATAGGGCAGGTCTTCTTCGTAAGGCTCAAGCTCAATAAAATCGTTGCCGTCATAGTAAACACAGCTATAATCTGCGTTTTCGGGGTTTAAAAGCTCAAAGCGCACAACGTAGGTCTTTTTGTTGATATAAACGTTGTAATTGCCACCTATAAGCGCATAAACGATAGATCCGCTACCGCTTGTAATTTTACCGTCTAAGCCAGCTTCTGTTGTAACTTTATAGTTGCTTGTGTGAACAAAATTAAAAAAGCAAACGTAGGTATCTTTTTCGATTGCGAAGTTATTAATAACAAACTCATCTGCATTTTCTGGGTTTACGCTCATTTCCACCCATTTTGTAGCGGGTGTGTAAATACTACAATTTTTAATAGTGTAGTAAACAGGCGTTTGAATTTCCGCCTTGTATTCCATATCGAATTTAAGGGTAGTTAAATCAAAAATAAGCTTGTAAATGCCAGCTTTTTTAACGTTTATTTGAATATCGTAGCCCTGTTCTTTTTCTTCCTCGGCATACTCTAAATCCGCGCTATCGCTAAGTGAAGCATATAAATCCTTATAATCATCAGTTACGATATAAAAGTAGTCGTCAACGTAAAAATATAGGTTATCGTAAACGCGCTTATTGCCGTCAAGATAAAAATAATCCATCTCTAAAAACGCGCCGTTAACTTCCATCCATAAAGAAAAGCCGGGTGAAGTGTAATAAGTAGTGTTTTCTTGTGGAATAAAGTGCTCTACGTCAATATTTTCGGGCTCTACTTGCTTAATATCCTCGTTGTAATCGCGAACAATAGGCATATCGGCAGGATTTGTACACCCCACAAAGGTAAAACCGCTTATAACGGTTAACAGGGTTAAAACTAAGCATAAAAATTTACTTTTCATTGTTTGCCTCATTTTTTGTATTTATATTCCCCTTGCCGTGGTTAGGCAAGGGGAGTATTTTTATAATTCGTATTATATAAAATGATTTTTACTTTGTCAAGTGTTAATTGCAGTTTGCTACTTACGATAAAACAAGAAATTGCTAAATGGATTTTAGCTTACAGCAACGATTCTTATTGTTTTTGTTTCAAAGTTGAAATAAACGTCGTACGTTCCGGCAATTTTTACCATTGCAACCGTGCCGTAGGATTGTGCTATTGAAGCATCAGTATCTGCAATTGCGCCGTAGGTATTGCTGGTGCTTGCATCCTTTGTCATTTCAATAACGCCAATAAAACAACTTGCTGTTAAGGTTACGTTTTTAGCGCAGAATTCGTTAGAATCGCTTGCTTGCATTGTAATCGTTTGGTTTGAGCCACTACCACCGGATACGCTTAGATAATAGTAATAGTTTGAAGGATCGAATTCTGTATCTCCACCGCCTACGTCATCACCGCCAACGGAGGTGATTAAAAGCACGCCTGTTTCTACGTTGTAGGCAAGATTATAAGTACCTGCTTTCGTAAAATAAGCTATCGATATGCCGTTAGCCTGATACATTCTAAGAAGTGAGCTATCCATTTCGCTATCAAGAATAATGGGATAATATGATAAACCGTTGCCACTCAAAAAGGTTATACTTGTGTTAAACTCGGCTACAAAATTTTCATGGTATATCATACCATCTGAATCCTTGTCAAGATAAAAGTACTCTCCGTCCAGCATCATAAGAACATCGGCAGTTTTTCTTGCTTTTTCTATCATAAAACCGTTAAAGCAGGGCATATAAACGATAGAATAATCACCGCTTACCAAAACCTTAACGTAATCGCCGTCCTTGGTGATGCTTCCGCTTTCCGCATATACTTCCACAAGATGCTCTGCGTTAATAACACTGTTTGCCGTAAGGTTTTTGATATTAAACTTCCTTCCTTCTTCAAGCTGAAGATTAACGATATACACGTATAGTCCCTTTTCGCCTATATAGGAAACAATATCCTCTTTGTTTACTACTTCTTTGTGATTATAATACCACATAAGATCTTCGTACGCTTCTGAACCCGTTTCAAACTGCATTTGCGTGAAACTTACCGATTCGGTTTTGATATCTTCAAAGTTCAACTCGTAAGAGTTTCCGTCAAGAGGAGCAAAATTCTTGTTGATATAGATTTTTTTATTGCCGTCGCCATCAAATTCAATTCCATAGCGACAAGCATAATCGATTACGAATTCACCGTTACTACCGCGGTGGAAGTCCCAAGTATCCCAAAGATACTCTTCATCAAGGTCGTCATAATCGTAAACAGTACCGCTTACGTTATCAATAATAACAAATTCATCGCCTACTGCGAAATTTACGTAGCCGTAAATATAAGTTGGTGTTTCATCGGGATATGCAGTATAAATCATAGGATATTGTACGTCGTTAATTTCAATTACAACGCCTTCATACTTGTATCCGTCGATAAAAAGCATAAGTCCATTAGGCGTTGCTGTAAGAATAACGTTCGCCGCTGCCGCAGTGGTAAGTATTTTTCCGTCGCGATCAACGTTGCCCTCTGCAAAATAATTGTGACTAATTTCTGCATTATCGGTTTGGCAAAGGGTAATCACGTCGCCCTTTGTTACTGAAAGACCTGATAAAGACCATTCAATAAAGCTATCGTTTTGTTCGCCAATCACAAGAGCGGTTGGCGTTCCGTTTACGCAAATAGAAAGATTGGTTGAGTATTTAGGAATTACAGGCGAATCAATTTCTGTATATTCCACGTCAAAGAATTTTTCGCATTCCAAACACTTGTAATATTCAATATTGCCGTCTTCCCAGAAGTTAGCAGATTTTCCCCAGTACATTGATCCGTATTCGTGAGCTGCAAGTGGAAGAGCAACAGAATCAATTTCATTATAAGTTTCATCAAAATTCTTTCCGCAGCCTTCGCAGTGGTAGTGGGGCGCTATTCCTTGCTCAGTACAGCTTGAAATTGTGCCTTCCACCCAAGTATAGCCGTGAACGTGCTCTACTTTTTCTGCAATAACGAAGTAAGAAAAACCGCTTGTTTCAAAGCAAACCATTCCATCTTCAATAGTGGGGTTAATAACTTCAACGCTACCGTCGTTTTTTATGTGGAAAACAACGTATTCTTTACCGTCCGTATTAGGAACGGGCACGGAAACCTTTACGCTTCCGTCAGGCTGAAC
>JAFQBR010000119.1 GCA_017399665.1 Clostridia bacterium
GGTCTTTCAGAAAGCGCAAGTGAAAATAGCGGTGTGTTTAAAAACCTTGCAATACGCCTACCCTGGCTTATTATTTTGCTTGGTCTTGGTATGCTTGTATCATCTATGATTGCAACCTTTGATCACGTTATTGCCCTTCTTCCTCTTCTTGCATTTTTCCAGCCTATGATTTTGGGTATGAGTGGTAATGCAGGCACACAAGCCCTTGGCGTAACTATTCGCAATCTTTCCCAGAGCAACGAAAAAAGCAGTTGGAAAAAGGTTTGGAGAGAAACTGCCATTTCTTTTATAAACGGACTGTTTCTTGCTGTTATCAGTTTTATTTTGCTTGGACTTTATATTACCTTCTTTAAAGATATGCCAATGGATCGCGCGTTTACTCTTTCTGCCTGCATTGGCTTTGCCCTAACTGTTTCCATGACGGTATCTGGCTTTTGCGGAGCTGCCGTTCCAATACTGTTTAAAAAGCTGGGCATTGACCCATCTGCCGCATCAGGTCCATTAATAACTACGGCAAGTGATTTAGTTTCTGCACTTACCTATTACGGATTAGTTTCACTAATTATCAACTTTTTTATTTAGGCTTTATCTGAAGTAATTTTATCTCTTTAAAAAAATCGACTATTGTTTGTGAAATCGCCTTTATTTAAACCCATTTAATCAATGTTTTTGTTAAAAAAATCGCCGTATAGGTCGATTAACTCGCATTTCACAATTTATTACGTAATAAAAAAGGACCAATCTTTTGCTTTTAATTAAGCAATCAAGATAGTCCTTTTTTTGTTCATTCTAAATTTCGTTTTCTTTAATTTCTGCTCTCAAAACGCCATTATCAACATTAATTTTGCACACCCTTGCAGTTCTTAGTTCTTCGTAAGCACCGCCTTCCTTTCTAAGTCCGATATCGCGCCCGTGGTAAAATGCGTAATATTCACCGTTAAGCTTTAGCATACTATGATGACCTGTGCCTTCTTCAAAATCGCTTTTTATAATAATGGGGTTAAACTTGCCATCTTTTATTACCTTTGTAAACTGTACCTTAGTAAGGTCTGGCTCATCACTTTTTGCTACGGCATAGCCAACGTGATAGGTATCGTCCCTAAAACAACCGCCACTATACGTTAAATATTGATATTCGCCCTCCTTAAACCAAAAAGCACCTTCAATAGTGTGCCATCTATGATTTTCGGAATAACTTGGTGTATATATTTCTTCATCAAAGTCGGGAAGGACCTTTTCAACCGGCTGATTTGCAGGAGTATAAGGATCAAGCATTTTATCAACAAAAATTCTTGTGCCTATTCTTTCGCCGGGGTAATCTGCCTTGTTCTTATTTTTTGCATAAAACAAAAAGAGCCCAGCTTCCGTTTCAACTGCATGTGAGTCTATCGAAAATTCATTATATAGTTGCTTTTCGTTTTTAAACGGACCTAATGGCGAATCACTTTCCGCCACGTGCATAAATTGGCGATTTTTGCCCCTTATAAAGGAAAGATACATATAATATTTTCCCTGATATTTAACAACGGAAGGTGCCCAATAATCTGTTGCACCATCAAATTTAGCGCAAATACCTTCATAATGCCATTCTCCGTAAATGGGATCTGTTGCAGAATAAACCCTTACCCCTTCTTCACCAATAGTAGTTGAAGGATACATATAATACTTTCCGTCATACCCCTGAAGCACAAAAGGATCGGGTTGATTTGACTTGCTTGCATTAAATTTTAATTTCATAAAAATCTCCCACGCTATGATAGGCAAATTATACTACATACAACTTATCTTGTCAAGTGGGAAAATTAAGCAAAAAGCAGATATGCGCGAGTAAAATAACAAATTTGTGGGTTGACAATTACACTTAAGCGTGATATAATCGCTAAGTACTATCTTATATAATAATTTAAACAAAAAATCAAAGGTTTTAACGTTGAATATAAGTATAGCATTAAAATTTATTGAACATTAAGACGTAAAATTTATAAATTCAATCTTAACCTTTATCAATTCTTGATAAAATAAATAAAATATGGTAAAATAAATTTAGTTAAACTTAACTTAAGGAGAATGAAAATGAAAGTTATTGTTGTTAAAGATTACGAACAGATGAGTGATAAGGCTTTTGAAATTATGAAAAGCGTTGTTACAAGCAAGCCCGATGCTGTTTTAGGCTTAGCTACGGGAACTACCCCTATCGGTCTTTACAAAAGAATGATTGCCGACTGCAAAAATGGCACTTCATATAAAAATATTAAAACTGTTAACCTAGATGAATATAAGGGCTTAGACGTTACAAGCGACCAAAGCTACGTTTACTTTATGCGCGATAATTTGTTTAACCATATTGATATTGACTTAAACAACACTAATATTGAAAACGGCAAAGCAGAAAATGCAGAAGAAGAATGCGCAAGATATAATGCGCTTCTTGAAAAAATGCAACAAGATATTCAGCTTTTAGGGCTTGGCTCTAACGGCCATATTGCATTTAACGAACCCGGCACACCTTTTGGTAGCGAAACACATGTTGTTGACCTTCAAGAAAGCACTATTAAAGATAACGCAAGATTGTTTAACGATATTTCTGAAGTTCCCCGCCAAGCTTTCACTATGGGACTTAAGAACATTATGAATGCTAAAAAGATTTTAATTTTAGCAAGTGGCGCAAATAAAGCAAAAGCCGTTTACGGAATGATTCATGGCGAAGTTACAGAAAGCTTACCTGCAAGCGTTCTTCAACTTCACCCCGACTGCACGCTTATTATTGACGAAAGCGCTGCATCTTTACTGTAAAAGTTTAAAAATAAAACAAAAAGTGCGCCTATAAGGCGATTATCGGCACGTTTTAATAATATTTAATAAAGGAGTATTAAATTATGGGAGCAAGCGCAAATGAAATTTTGGAATACTGCTCTTCACTTTCTACTGAGCAGTTAGAAGATTACGCTTGGCGAAATTACAGGATTTTAGAGGATTATTTTCACGACAGCTTGAATTACAGCTATACGGAACTTGTTGATATATTCCTTGAACACTTCGTGCTTTTCTGCGCAATGGATGCAAGCCTTTCTGAAGAAGAATGGGGAATTATTAGAGCATGTTTAGGACTTACCGAATATGACCGTGACTCTGTTGAAAAGAAGGTTAGAAGATTAAGACTTGAAAGATCCGTAACAAAAACAAAACGTTTTTGCTATGACTTACCAAGAGATGAAAGAGAAGCATTTGTTTGCGTAGCAATGTCCTTTTTAGTTGCCGACGGCAGATTTAACAATGCAGAATATCTACTTTTAGGCGAATTACTTACGACTATGTAATAAGCTCTGTAATAACAAACGATAGTAAAAAACACCCCTTGCTACTTTAAAGCAAGGGGCTTTTTTTGTTTTATTCACACTAAAAAGTGGGGCTATAAGTCGATTAACCGCACTTTTTAAACTTTTGTAAAATCTTGCACTTAAAATATATGCCTTTACCGTCTATTCTTAAAGAAGGGAATTAACGTGCAAATAAAATATAGAATTGCGCCACCTATTATTATTCCGCCCGGACCCGAGCCCCAGTACACAGTTATAATAATGGCAACAATTATATATATTATTAACCCGCCCAACCACATAAATGAAGGTAATATAGTATTAGAGTAGCAAGCCTCGCACATAGTTGTATAAATCGACCACAAACCAAAGAGCAGAACAAGTGCAATAACAATAGTAATAACGTACTTCCACCACCGTGAATTACTAGTTTTTTTCTCTGTTTTATAGTTTGCATAAACGGAAACGGATGCAATTACCGATTCTTCACCTAGCGCATCATTTATTTTAACTGTAAAATAGGTTTTGTTATCTTCTTGCTTAATGTCATCTGGAACTACCAATACGAAAGTTTTTTTACGCATAGAGGTCTTATAATCTGCATAATAATTGAGATCAACCTTAATAAGCTCGTATTCTTCGATGGGATGCTCTGCAGAGTCATAATAAAAATAAAAGGTAGTAGAATCCGCTTGTACCACGTATTTTATGTCAATGCAATCTTTAATGTTTACCGCCTCATCCGGGTCGTAAATACAGGAAGATGAAAACAAAGAAACAAAAATTAACAGCAGTGAAATTATAGCGTTTTTTAAAACGCGTATTTTTTTACTTTTCATTTTAATAACACTCCTAAAAAACTTAGGCTAAAATTTTTTTGGGTTACTTACAGAATAACAAGACTCTCAAACTGTTAATGCCCACTCTTGATTTTTTTCAAAGTTTTAGTTACTTACAGAATAACAAGACTCTCAAACTGCCCTTATACTCGTTTTCGTAAACCGATAGTTTTAGTTACTTACAGAATAACAAGACTCTCAAACAGTCCGCTTATGTGCCAAGCGTAAATATTTGTTTTAGTTACTTACAGAATAACAAGACTCTCAAACCGTTTAATGATTGTACTGCAATGCAATTATGTTTTAGTTACTTACAGAATAACAAGACTCTCAAACCGTCAATAGCGCCAAGAGTAATACCAGCAAGTTTTAGTTACTTACAGAATAACAAGACTCTCAAACGTAATTCCATAC
>JAFQBR010000120.1 GCA_017399665.1 Clostridia bacterium
CTTTAAGATTTCTCGCACTGCCAAAAAGCTTTTTAGCTTGAACCAACGCCTGCGCATCAATCCCACCTGAAAGCGTTTTTCCACTTGCAGGAATGACGTTATTATACGCTCTTGCAAGTTTCGTGATTGAATCAAGCAAAATTACAACGTCTCTCCCACTTTCAACTAATCTTTTTGCACGCTCTACCGCCATCTCCGCAAACTTTACGTGCTTTTCTGGCGACTCATCAAAGGTTGAAGCTACTACCTCTGCACTTAATAGACTTTGCGCAAAATCACTTACTTCTTCAGGTCTTTCATCAATTAGAAGAATTATTACTTTTATTTTTTCATTATATTCGATAATTGAATTAGCTATCTTTTTTAATAAAGTTGTTTTACCCGTTTTGGGTGGAGCAACAATTAAACCTCTTTGTCCTTTAGCTATAGGAGCGATAAGATCAATCGCTCGCATCGTTTTATCACATTCTTCAGGTGAAATTAAGGTTTCTGTAGGATAAATTGCAGTTCTTTCTTCAAAATTTACACCCCTAACAAAAGCGTCAATGTCGATGCCGTTAATTTTTGCCACTTCACATAGGCTTAGCGTAGGTTTATCCCTTTTTATTGCATAACCTACTATATAATCACCCGGTTTTAGTCCGTATGCTTTAATTATTTGCTTATCAACATGAAACTGTCTTCTCGGCTCGCAATATCTATAAGTGCGTAAAAAACCATATCCCTCAGGCATAAAATTTAATATACCTTCCGCTACAACCATCCGCGCGCCAGGCTCAACATCATTGTCGGTCACTTGATAGCTAAAAGGAACATAAACGTCCCCTGCCTGATATACGTTACAGGCATCTTCATCATTTAAAGAATTATCTTCGCATTGACTTTCTTCTTGTGGCAGAACAGGTGTGACATATTCTGTACTTGTTTTAGGTTTTCTGCCACGGTTATTATGGCTAGGAATTACTTTTCCTGACTGTATATCAATAATTTCTTGTTTTATTTCACGAATATTTTTACTACCAGGCGTTCCGCCTAATTCACGCAAGATAAGTCTGAGCTTATAAAGTGGAATATTTTCTAATTCTTCTAAAGAATAAATTATTTTATTTGTCATCATTTATCTCCTGTAACACCCATATTAAAAATTATTATCGTCAATATCGAAAACTGTAAGTTCTTCAGGTATTTTTGCAATTTCAAAACTTGCCTTGCTTTTAATTACGTTACTGTAAGAACGCAAAAATTCCCATTTTTCAGCAATATCTATTTGACTTTTTTGCGTTTTGTAATGCATAGGAATAACTAAACTTGGATTTATTTTTTTAACGTATTCAATAGCCTCTTTGGCATTAATAGTATAAGTTCCGCCAACGGGGATTAATAAAATATCAATCTTACCTATTTTTTCGCATATTTCGCTATTAAAAGGCTCTCCTAAATCGCCCATGTGACAAACTTTAAATCCGCCTACTTCAATAACAAAAATGTTATTTTCCCCACGCTTACAACCTTTTACTTCATCGTGAAAGCTGCTTATTACATTTAACCAAGAAAAAGTATTGTAATCGTTAGGTGAAATAACCTTATTAACGCATACTTTGTGCGTTGCATTATGGTCGAAATGGCTATGAGAACACAAGCAAAAATCAGCAGTTGGATTAGCAAGCTCGTATCCAATGCCAGAAAACGGGTCGATAATAACAGAAAAATTATTATCGGCAAGCAAAAAACAAGCGTGTCCAAAATACTCTACGCGCATAATTTACCTCTTATATATAATTTTTGATTAAAATTAGGATTTTAAAATAAATTTTGAA
>JAFQBR010000121.1 GCA_017399665.1 Clostridia bacterium
CAACTTCGTGAAAAACAAAAATGTAAGAGAATTTACGGTGTACTTGAAGGTCAATTCCGTCACTACTATGAAAGAGCTGACCGTATGAAAGGTATTACCGGTGAAAACATGCTTTCATTACTTGAAAGACGTTTAGATAACGTTATCTTTAGAATGGGCATTGCTGCTTCACGTTCACAAGCACGTCAACTTGTTACACATGCTCACTTTGCAGTTAACGGCAAGGCTGTTGATATCGCATCATACGAAATCAAGCTTGGCGACGTTATCACTGTTAAGGAAACAAAGAAGGATAACAAGTACTTCACAGAACTTAAAGCATCACCCAAGAACAATAATATGCCTAAATGGGTTGAATTCGATCCTGAAACTCTTACCGGTAAGATTTTAGCTTTACCCACAAGAGAAGATATCGATCAACAAATTGCAGAGCATATGATTGTCGAATTATACTCCAAGTAATAGATAAAGCGTTTGCCCTGAAAAAGAAATTTTTTAGGGCAGATGACCAAATAAAATTTTTGCACGCCGTAGCGAATGGATTGTGCGGGTGCGCGTATTACAAAGCGTGGTAATACGTATTAGTAAATTTAGGAGGAAAACGCTACTATGATGGAAATTGATATGCCCAAAATTGAAGTAGAGGAAAGCGAAGATAGAAGCTATGCTAAAGTTGTAGTTTCTCCCCTTGAAAAGAGTTTTGGTTTAACACTTGGCAACTGTTTAAGAAGAACGTTGCTTTCAGCTCTTCCCGGTGCTGCAGCGCAAGGTATTAAGTTTGCGCCCGAACTGGGAGTTAAACACGAATTCACAAGCATCCCCGGTGTTCGTGAGGATGTTCCAGAAATCGTGCTTAATATCAAAGGTATTGCATTTAAAACTGCTACTACTGATGATACTTTCAAAAAAATCGTAAAACTGTATAAGGTTGGACCTTGCACTGTTACTGCTGGCGATATCGAACAGGATGCAGAAGTAGAAGTGCTTAATAAAGACGCATATATTTGTACTCTAGATGAAGGCGGTGTTTTAGATATGGAAATCACCGTTGGTAGAGGAAGAGGTTACAAAGGCGCTGATCACAACAAGAAAGATGAAATCGACTATATCGCAATCGACTCTATTTACAGCCCCGCTAAAAAGGTTAGCTACGCTGTAGAAAGCACCAGAAAGGGTGAACAGTCTGCTGATTACGATAAGCTCACGTTAGAAGTTTGGACGAACGGTGCGTTCTCTGGTCGCGAAATTATTAGCCTTGCTAGTAAAATCGTTGAAGAACACATGCACGTATTCGCTTCACTTTCAGACATGATGAACGGTCTTGGAATTCTTGTTCAAGCACCCACCGATCCCATGCCAAGAATTCTAGAAATGAGCATTGAAGAAATGGAACTTTCAGTTCGTTCTTACAACTGCTTAAAGCGTGCAAACATTCATACGGTAGAAGATTTAACAAAAAAGACCGAAGACGATATGCTAAAAGTAAGAAATCTCGGCAAGAAATCGCTTGACGAAGTTATTCAGAAACTTGAAAGTTACGGTCTGCATTTAAAGGAACAGGAGGACTAATAAAATGCCGGGAAAATTAGGTGTTACATCAACACAAAGAAAAACGATGCTCAGAAACCTCGCATCTGACCTTTTATGGTACGGCAAGATCGAAACCACTTTGGCAAGAGCTAAAGAATTAAAATCTTACGTTGAAAAAATTATTACTTTAGCGGTTAATTCTTATACCGATACAATTTCTGAAACAGTTACTGTTAAAGATGCAAAGGGTAAAGAAACAACTAAAAAAGTATTTAAGGACGGCGCTAAGAAGCTCGCTGCAAGAAGAAAAGTTATGACACTTACTCATGACATTCCTGATGCAAAACAGCCTGGTGAAAAGAACGCTGACTATAAGGCAAGAGTAAAAGGTATTAAGCATCCTTTAATGGAAAAGTTGTTTAACGAAATCGCTCCCAAGTATGCTGAAAGAGCAGAAAAGCTTGGTCAAGGCGGTGGCTATACCAGAATTTACCGTCTCAATAACCGCCGTGGCGACGACGCAGAAATGGCGATTATTGAACTTGTTGACTAATTTTTAGTTATCAATAAACAATAAATAATAAAAGACCTGTTTTATTAAAGCAGGTCTTTTTGTTATATAATGAATAATTTTTTTATATAGAATAATTTTATTTAGTTTAAAGTTAGGCTTTTTAAAAATAGTGCTATATTTTTTTTAAAAAAATCATGGTTAAATAGTCGTTAAAACATAAAAACGCGCAAAGATTTTGTTAAAATCCTGCGCGTTTATTTTTTATAAAAGTGCCGATAATCGACCTATAGCCACACTTTTACGCGTTTTTGCCTTTTATTTGCTAATAATTAAGAGTAGTTTATTAAAAAGCCTTTTATGAAGAAGGTTAGTGCTTATCAAAAATGTAATTTACAAAACTAAAAGGTATTAAAGTCTTGAAAATATAACGATATTGTGATATAATAAACGAAAGATAAAATAAAAGGAAAAACTAATGAAGCTGTTTACTGTAAGCGCAACGTGCGAAATTCCAAGCGTTGTAGCATCTTTATGTGGGGGAAACCCACTTGAAAAAAGAATAGTTTTTTGTGAAGATAAATTCACCTTAGCTCTAGAGCTTGCTATTGCCAAAGAGCATGGTGGAACTTTTGGCACGAACGTTTTTTCTTTTAACAGATATATGCACAAGCACCTTGAAGGTAGTAGAAAATTGCTTTCAACGGAAGGCTCAACTCTTGTTATTAAGGGCATTTTATTAAAGAATAAAAGTGAACTAACTTGCTTTAAGCGCGTTAACGATCCCAACCTCGCAAGTACCGTTTACGAACTTATAGCCCAACTTAAGAGCGCAAAAGTAACGCCAAATGACATACAGAACGCAATAGATAAAACAAGCGGAAATTTAAAAAGAAAGCTTAAAGATATATATCTAATTTTTAATTTGTATGAAGAGTATATTGAAAGCCACAACTTAACAGATGGCAATAACAGACTTTACCGCTTGCCCAAACATTTTTCTTTAAGTGAAGAAATTAAAGATACGCACGTTATCATAGCTGGCTTTCCATCTTTAAACCGCACGCTTTGCGAAATTTTTAAAGCTATTTGTGCAAGAGCAAAACGCGTTGATTTTGTTGTGGTTGCAGGTCAAAACAAGGGTGTTTATACAAACGAGCTTTATAATTTTGTTACCTTTGAATATCCAAACGTAGAAAACGTTGAAAAAGGTGATCATAGTATAAGAAATCAACTATTAGAAGGGCTATTTAACCCCGATATGCTAAGCCAAGAGGGTAAATATTCCGCACACGTGCATTTACATAAAGCAAATGACGTAATTCAAGAAGTAGAGCATGTTGCTCAAATAATTAAGCGCTCGGTTATTAACGGAGCAAGCTATAAAGATTTTTCTGTTTGCGCAGAAGATATTGCTTCTTACGAGCTTACATTAAGGCGCGTTTTTGAAGAGTACGATATACCCCTGTTTTATGATGCAAGCAAGAATTTAGGTAAGCACCCAATTACTAGACTTGTGTGTTCTTACCTTGATTTAGCGCGCAGAAATTTTGATAAAAACGACTTATTTGCCTTTGTCAAAAATCCGCTAATGTGCCCTAATAAGTCGATTAGCGATGGGTTTGAGAACTATTATATTGCTAATTCTATAAATAGAAGAACGGTAAAACAGCCCTTTTATGCTCGCGAAGTGGAAGATGAAAATGCAGTTAAGTTTATGCCTGAATACGAGCAGATAAGAAGCACGGCTGTTAACGTTGTGGAATATTTGGCAGGAGTAAACGATTTTAACGATATTTGCCAAGCAATATATAAAATGCTTGAAAGTATTAACGCCTTTGATAATTTAAAAGAATTAACCGAAGGCTTAACAAGGCTTAACCGCGCAGAAATAAGCGCGTATAACGAACAGGCAGAAGAGAAATTTAACGCTGTTATTAGCGACGCGCTCGCCATTTTAGGTGAAGTGAACTTTTCGCTTGCAGAAGCAAAAAACGTTATTTTATCGGGTATGACGGCTTGTAAGGTAAGCGTAATTCCTGAATATAACGACTGTGTATTCGTTGGCGATTTTCGCTCTGTAAGATACAATAGCGTTAAAAATTTATTTGTTTTAGGACTTAACGACGGTGTACCTGTATCTAAAATAGATACCGCGCTTCTTTGCGATAGAGATATAGCCAAGATGGAAGAGGTAAGCGTTTTAGTAGAGCCTAAAATTAAAGAGGTTAACAGGCGCTCGCGCGAGGTTGCGTGTATGGCAATTTCTTCTTTTACAGAGGATTTATACCTTTCTTATTCGCAAGCTTTGCCAGGTGGCACAGAAGGTAAAATGTCTGAAATTATGCGATACGTTACCCATATTTTTAGCCAAAAAGACAAAAAAACGTTAATTTATACTGCAGAAGACTATAAAAAAGCAAGCTTATTTTTAGGCGAAAATAAAGAAAAGAATTACAAAATAAAATCCTACCTTACCAAAAAAAGTGCGATAAAATCTTTTGCGGAAGATATAAGCTCTTATAAAGAAGGTAAGTCAGAAGACTTTTTAGCAGGTTCTGCATTTTATAAGGCAATTAAAGAAGAAACAGGTGATTTAGCATTACTTGCAGGAAATCTTCTTACGGCATCAAATGCACAGGTTGAATATACCACGGAAGGTGTTGACTATGCCGAGGGTAAGCTTTCGGCTACGGCAATAGAAGGGTATTTTGAATGCCCCTACGCTAACTTTTTAAAGAAAGGCGTTAAGCTTTTGGAAAGAGAAGAAAGCGACATTAAGGCAAACGATTTGGGAACTATGGTTCACGACGTTGGCGAAACATTTATAAATAAAATTGACTGGACTTGCTCTAAAGAAGAAGCTCTTGATTTAGCAAATTCAATTTTTGAAAGTGTAATTCAAAAGGATGCGTACGCGCGCTATTTAAAGAGCGAGGGTGGTAAGCGTGCATTTGAGCTTATAAAAAAAGAAAGCCTGAGTTTTTGCATATCTTTATTTAATGCAGGTAATCACTCTAGTTTAAAGCCGAAGTTTATAGAAGTATATTTTGGTGGTACAAAATATCCGCCGATTAAGGTCAATACCCGTAACGGTGAAATGAAAATTACCGGTAAAATAGACAGAATTGACAGTGATGGCGAAAACATGACCGTAATAGACTATAAAACGGGGTCTGTAAACGGAGCTAATACAGACCTAAATTTATATACGGGTAAAAAACTGCAACTTTTCTTATACGCAAAGGCGTTTAGCGAAAAATTTCAACCGCTGGGAGCATATTATTTTCCAATTTCTAACGAATTTAAGGGCGAAATAGAAGAAACGCAAATGTCTTACGTTGGAAAAACTATTGCCGACGAGCAAAAGGCGCTTCTTATTGACGATACCGTTACAATGGGCGGTAAAAGCACCTATTTAAACGCAAACTTTATGCGTCAAAATAACGGGACATTCCGTTATCCGCAGTATTTGCTTTCTGAAAAAGAATTTAATGCTTATATGAAATATTCAGAGCAGGTTGCAGGCGAAGGCTTAAGTGAAATAAGCGAGGGTGTTATTATTCCAAGCCCATACGAAGGCGCATGCGCTTACTGCCAGTTTTTAGGGCTTTGCGGTTACCTTGAAGAAAGCGATAACAGAACAAGAAAAATTGCAAAAGTAGATAAAGTAGATATTTTGCGCGCTGTTAACATGGCAGGCGAAGAAGATAAAGGCGGGGAGGAATAATTATGGAAAAGAATTATACCCCAAGTCAAAGGCTGGCAATAGAAAGCGACAATAGCAATATTTTAGTTTCTGCTTCTGCCGGTGCAGGTAAAACCTACGTTATGATGGAAAGAATAACAAGGCTTGTTCTTGAAAAGGGCGTAGATATAGATAAAATTCTTTGCGTAACCTTTACAAACCTTGCTGCAAAGGAAATGAAGGAAAAGCTTGCTAAAACTTTAACGGAAGAATTGACAAAAGTGGAAGGCGAAAAAAGAGCAAAGCTCTTATATCAATTAGAGCTTTTACCAACCGCGCCTATTTCTACAATACACGTATTTTGTAAAAATTTATTAAGCGAATTTTTCTATCAAGCAGGGCTTGATCCGGCGTTTACTATTTTAGATGATAAAGGCTCTAAAACACTTGTTAATCGTGTTATAGACCGACTTTTTGAAGATTTATACGAAAATCACGATCAAGATTTAACCTTGCTACTGCCATATTTATTTAAAAAGCGCAGGGATAAAAATTTAAAAGAAAAGGTAATAAACGTTTACTATTCTTTAATATCTGAAGCATACCCAGAGCAAATACTTGAAGAGGGTGCGGTTTACTATACTCCAAAAGGGGTTAACCTTATTGCAAGCGAGTTTGCAAAGGCTATTTATAAAGAGGCAAGCTTGCTGTTAAATGAAGGTAAAAAATTGGCTGAAAAATGCTCGCATTACGAAAAATTTGCTCAGTACGTAGAGCACGTTGCAGGCGTTGCAGAGATAATTTGTAGCCACTTTAATAAAGATAATTTGCCACTTTATTACGAAGAAATGTGCGCTTTTGCCCCTAACGTTGTTATAAAAGCAAAGCCCCGTAAATCGAAAAACGAAGATCCGTTTGAATTAGAAGTTGACTTTTTGGCAAACGAATATAAAGAAAAGGTTAAAAGGTTTTTAAAGAATATAGAAACAAGATATTCTGTTGAAAGCCTTGCAAAAGAAAAGCAAGAGGCAGTAAAAACTGCAAGCGTATATAACGCCTTTAAAAAAATAACGCTTGCCTTTATGAACGCCTTTACACGGGAAAAACGCATTGAAAACGTTGTAGACTTTTCTGACCTTGAGCATCTTACGTTAAATCTTTTAAAAAATGAAGAAGTCAAGGAAGAAGTAGCCAGCCGTTTTGAATATATTTTTACGGACGAATATCAAGATACTTCTGGAGTTCAGGAAGAAATACTTTCTTTAATATCGCGAAACAACTTATTTATGGTTGGCGACGTAAAACAAAGCATTTACGATTTCCGCGGTTGCAACCCTGATATTTTTGCAAACAAATACAAAAAATATCAAGCTGGGGAAGGCGGTATAGCTATAAACCTAGATAAAAACTTTAGAAGTAGTAAAAACGTTTTGACTGCAGTAAACAATCTCTTTTCTGATATTATGACGGAAGAGTGTGGCAGAGTAGATTACAAGAATAATCTAATGGAAGTGGGCGCGCCTTATCCTGAAAATGAAGGCGAAACCAAGATGTTTAGCGTGCCTAAGGCAAAGCAGGAAAAAATACTTCCGGAAGGAGTATATTCTGTTGTTGGGCACTTGAATATTTTAACAAAGAACAGCTCTTTTAGCGAGGGCGTGGCAGTTGCAAATTTAGTTGAGAGCTTGATTGGTCAAGAGTATTACGACGTAAAAGAAAAACGCCTTAAAAGTATTGATTACGGTGATATAGCCCTACTTTTGCGTGATGCGAATAAGGATGCGGATAAATATAGAGAGTATTTTGCAAGGCGTGCAATACCAATTTCTGCGCCCTCTAAAGACAGTATTGCCAACTACCCAGAGGTGGCGCAAGTAATAGATATTTTAAAGCTTATAAACTGCTATAATCAAGATATACCTTTAGCATCAGTATTAAAAAGCAAGATAGGAAATCTTAGTGATAGAGACCTGCTTACTATAAGAAAGTTTACGCCAAAAGGCAGTTTTGTTGATGCGGTTAAAAATTACGCTGAAAATAATGTAGATGAAATTAGCGCAAAGATAAGCTCGTTCGAGCAATATTTTAATGGTATAAGGTTACTTGCTGAATTTACGCCTTGTGGTGAGCTTTTGGCAAAAATAGTTTCCGAAAAGGGTATAGACGTTCAAATTCTAGCCAAACCGCTTGGCGAAACAAGGCTTGCAAGACTAAATAAATTTATAGAGGTTGCATCTGCAAGCGGTCAAACCGTAAGCGAATTTATGGTTGGTCTGGATGCTCAAGTGGAAAAGCTTACTATGGCTACTAGCGCAGAAAACGCCGTGCAAATAATGAGTATTCACGCATCAAAGGGCTTAGAGTACCCCATTGTAATTTTAGGTAGAACTACAAAAAGCTTCAGCATAGAAAGCACAAAAGGGGATTTTTTGGTCGATAGATATTACGGTGTTTCAATAAACCACAGAAATCTAGACGAAATGCTTATAACAGAATCGCTTTTCAATAAATATCTTAAATACCTAAAAACAAAGCGTATGAGAGAAGAAGAGATGAGGCTTTTATACGTTGCAATGACTCGCGCTAAGAATAGACTGTATCTTATAAATGAATACGATAGCGAAAAGGACTATTTACCCAAACCTACTCACGACGATAACGTATATGGCGCAACAAGTTACTTTAAAATGTTTGCGCAGGGCGATTTTGAAGTGTTAGATGGGCTAAATATTCCCGAAAGCGCAAAAACAACGGTGGTAAGGCAGGTGCTGGTAAGCGAAGCAGATGAATACATGACGGGCGAAATAGGTAGATATTTGGCGTTTGAATATCCCTTTAAAGAGCGCTCTGTTTTATCTGTTAAGCGTTCGGTTACCAAGGCTGCGCACCCAGAAAACGAGGAAGAACGCGTATACGAAAAAAGCGCAATCTTTAACGAAAGTGATACCTTAACAGGTAATGCATATCACAGATTTTTAGAACTTTGCGACTTTAATTTATCTTGTGAAGATGCGTTTAACAGTGCTATAGGCACACATTTAATGGAAGAAGAGTATAAAAAGGTTATTGAAAAGGAAAAGGCGCTTAAAATTTTACAAATGCCAATTTTTAACGAGATTAAGAGCTACACCTTATTTAAAGAACAGCCCTTTACCTGTTTTATGCCGGCAAGCTTTGTGGAAGAAAATTATGATGGGGCAGAAGAAATTTTAATTCAAGGCATAATTGACCTTCTTGCAATTAAAGATGGAAAAGCCATTATAATTGATTATAAGCACAGCGGAATTATAAACGAGCAAAAGCTTATTGAAAGATACCGCAAGCAACTTGAATTTTACGCCTATGCGGTTAATAAAGTTTTAAAGCTTGAAGTGGAAAGCTGTTATTTGGTAAACGTAAATACCTGCAAATTGATTAAAGTAAATTTTTAAAAATTGAATAAATAAAAAAAGGAACGTACATAATTTACCGCAAGAGGTGAAAAATGGACGTTCTTTTTAATTTTGTAAATGAAAAATTAGCACTTTTTGCTATCGGTAACAAATTGTACTATCTATCGTTAGGCATTTTTATCGGTGAGCTTGTTTTTGGCTGTTTGTATTTGCTTTGGCTTAGTACCTTTGACGGGCTTAAAAAAGTTGGCGTAAGATTTATGTATTTACTTTATCAAACCTGCTTTTTTATTGACCTTGGCGTATCGCTAGCAGAAAATTATTACGTTGGCAGATATTATCCAACGCCCACCTTTGCGTACTTTGCGTCTTTAGCCAAGTTTGTGCTGTTAATCGCGCTATACGGACTCGTTTGCGCTCACAGAGCTATACTAAATTTGCGCGAAAAAGATAAAAGAAAGGTGGAATTTATTAAAATGAATGATGAGCTTGAAGAGTTCGCTTATTCAAACGCTACCGCAAGAGGGCGAGTAAAAGGCAATTCTCAATCTGCGTTAGAGTGTTTAAGAGCTTCAAGTGATTGTGAAATAGATGAGTTTTTACCTTTAAAGGAAGGATATAAAATAGCAGACGTAAACGTTGCATACGTAAAAGCCGTTATAGAGGGGTTAAAAAACAAGCAAATAGACCAAGATGATAGAGAGAGGCTTAATAAAATTGAATTTGAGCTAAAAACAGTGCCCGTTTGCGAAAATCAAAAAATTAGACAGCTTAACGATGACTTTCAGTTTTTAATAAAAAAGATGACAGAATATGACGTTACGGTTTAGAAAAGGAGCAAATTTTTATAAAAAATTTTTAGGTTTTAATTAATTAAAAAAAAGGAACAGCTTTAGAAAGTTGTTCTTTTTTTGTGTTTTTTTTTGATAAATAGCCTTTTTAGAATAAGTTTAGTGTGATTTTATTAACTTTTTAGTAAAAAAATCAATAAAAGTAAAATAAATCATAATGACAAAAACACTTTAAGGTGGTAATATATAAGCATATAAAAAAGTAATAATAAATTAGGAGGAAAAAATGAAACAAAAAATCAAGTTAATTTCATTACTAATGACATTTTTGTTTGTATGTTCCCTAACGGCATGCGGCTTAACCCCCGTTGACTCAAGCTCACCAAGAGTTCCAGAGGTTGTAGAAATAGTACCTGGCGGTCTTGGAGAGAATGGCTCAACCGAAACGTTAAAGCCAACGCGCCATTTAAGAGCAAAAGCGGATAAAGCAGGCAGAGTGAAGCTTGAAAAGAACTCCGACATACCCGCAGATTTCGTTCTTAACGTAGAAGGCGACGGCGAAATAAAGGTGCTTCAAATAACGGATACACAGATGATAGACCATACGCAGGTGCGTTTAGGTAATGGCGCGGTTTCAAGCGGATATGCTGATCGCGACTACATAATGTATGACCTTTTACGTTACGTGGTAGAACAAACTCAACCTGACTTAATTTTATTAACCGGTGACTACGTTTACGGCGATTACGACGATAACGGCTCTTGCTTTAGAGAACAAACGGACTTTTTTGATTCTTTAGGTGTTTACTGGGCGCCTATTTTCGGTAACCACGATAACGACTCAGATAGCAATTACGCAAGATGGCTTGAAGAAGGTTGGGAAGATTGGTACGGAAGAAAACAGTGTCAGTATTTTGAAGACTCTGAATATTGCCTATTTAGAACGCGCGTAGACCTTTCAGGCTACAGTAACTATTCGATAGCAATTAAGCAAAACGGCGAACTTCTTCGTTCAGTTTATATGTTAGATACTCACGGTTCACATCAAACTGCGCAAGAAATTAAGCAAATACAGCTTGATTGGTATAATGCAGGCGTTAAAGCAATCAACGAATATGCAGGAAAGCAAATACCAAGCTTTGTAGGTATTCACGTTCCTCTTTATGCGTTCAATCTAGCAGCTCAGCAGTATGGCTACGTTAAGGGCACAACCCCCAACATGGAAATACCTGCAAACGATAACGGCGATTGGGGCTTCTTATATGCAAATCCAGGCGGAATGGATACTGATATGAAGGCTTTTAACACCTTTAAGGCGGGTGGAACAGACGCTATTTTAGCAGGTCACATTCACCAAAACAACGCGAGTATTTTATACGAAGGCGTAAGATTAGTATTCGGAACGAAGAGCTCACGCTACGATAAATATGTTGAAAGCTTACTTGGTGCAACGCTATTTACATTAAACGGCGCAAGCTTTGTAACCAGCCCCGTATATTACACGGGAAACTAATTTGCTATTTGGAGGAATATTATGAAAAAATCTAAATTGATAGCATTAGTCTCTTTGATATTTACGTTAGTTGGCTCGCTTATAATTTCTGCATGTACTAACGTAGACGCTCTTCCCCCAAAGGTTGATGAATCAGCCGATAAAACTGCTCCCGTAATTACGGTAGAAGGGGAAAGAGAATACCTAGTTCATCTTGGAAAAACCTTTTATCTTCCTAAAATTACAGCAACTGACGACGTAGACGACGAACTTACTTCAAAAATAGTAGTTAAGCATGGCGAAGATGAGGTGGCGGTTGAAAATTATTCTTTCGTTGCAGAAAAATCTGGCGAATATACCGCATACGTTTCAGTTAGTGATAAATCAGGTAACACGGCAACAGAGGAAATCACTGTTCACGTAACAGGCGAGACGGAAATTAACAGCTTTGATACGGCAACAAGAATGAAAGACGTAGAGGGTAAGGGTATTGTAAACCTTTCTCACAATACAAATCCCGATTACGTTAGATACGGCACAGGTAGTGCAAAGCTTGAAGTTCAAAAGCACGTTGCTCTTTCTTGGCCGGGTATTGTTATTAATAATCTTCCCATAACGGATATTTTAGATTATTATTCTGTTTCATTTTGGGTATATAACGACGGCGTAGAAGATATAAATATTTTCTTACAGCGTAACGAACTTTATGCAGGTGCGAAATTTAACGTTCCTGCAAAAACTTGGACGAAGATTGAAGTTACAGCGCGTAATTACGACAACGTATTCGTTCCTATGGAAGGAAGAACAGGAGAACCCGAGGTTGGTGCTTGTGAAGATATCAAGTGTATAACCTTCCACTTCGTTAACCCCGCGAACACACCTACCTTTAATATTTACGTTGACGAAGTTCAAGTAAATAAAGAACAGGTATTGGATACTTTAGAGATTTCAGCAGACATTATTCACCCAGTAATTAACAGTGCTTACGAAATGCCAGAGGCTGTTGTTGAATACGGCGGTGAAAAGGTAGATGCAGAAATAACTTATACGCTATTTGACTCAAGCTATAATCCGTTAGAAATTGCAGACGACAATACTTATACTTTTGCAAATCCTGGTAAATATACTTTGGTTATAGAAGCAGATTATAACGGACTTAAAGCATCTGCAAACTATATGCTTGTTTGTGCTAAGGCAAGAGCGGCAAACGAAATTGAATTCTTTGAAGATGAATCTGCTCTTAACTTCTTTAAATCAGAACATTTCGATATCTCTTTAAATAGAGAAGTATACCACACGGACAACGGCTCTACCGCATCAATGAAGATACATTCATGTCCTTCTGCATGGCCATACTTAACGATGAACGGTCTACCTTACGGTGATTTAGAAGACGTTGCATACATCTATATGTACGCTAAAACAGACTATTCATTAAAAGAAGGTCAAAAGGCATACTTAGGTATTCGTGACGGCGGAAGAGGTCAAGTATTAAAACGCTTAAGCCTTTCTAACGATTGGCAGTGCTTTGCTTTAACAAAGAGCGAGCTTGAAAATCTTGGCGTAACAACCTTACACGGCTTACAGTTATGTGTTGAATTATACGATACATCTAACCCCAACAACCAAGGCGGTTGGTGCCCCGTTGCATTCGATACTTATATTGATAACTTTACCGTAGCAACACTTCAAGATCCTATTGCAAAAGAAGACGGAGTTGTTCTAGACTTTGCTAACTACCGCGATATGGATGATTTACACTCAGCTTACATTTCTTATAACTTTGCCGATTTATCTAAAACGCTTAACAACCTTGGTTCTTTAAAGGTTAGCGTAGATGGCAAATGGCCTGAGATAAAATTAGGCGAAAGCTTTGCAAAATATACTCTTGACGGCGTTAAGAACGTAGTATTTGAGGTTTTAGTTCCTTCAATTCCAGAAGACGGATTCTTACGTTTAGGTATTAACGACAAGCAATATCAAAAGGTATTACCTTACCAAGCAGGTAAGTGGGTAACTCTATACGTTCCCGTAGCGGCAGTTGGTGCAGATAATCTTGGCAATATTACATTTAATATAGCAAAGAGCGACGGTAACGAGTGGGTTAACGTAGAAACCGTTTACGTTGGTAAAGTATGGCTTGACTATAACGGAAAACCTGAGGTGGATTTATCTACTATTGAATTTACAGGCGCAGAAAGTGAAAACGACCTTTATATGTTTAGAGTTGACAATTCTGACTATACTATAATGTTAAATGCAAAGCCGGAATACGTTAAAGAGGGCTCTTATTCTATCAAACTAAGCGCAATTCCTCAATGGCCACAGTATTTCTTTACGGAAACGTTTACGAACTGGCTAACCAAGAATAACTACGGCAGTATCAGCTTTGACCTTTATATCGACGCTGAAAGCTCTGCAACAACTGTAACCTTAATGGAAGGTATAGGCGCAGGTACTCCCGTTTTAAACGAATGGTTTACGGTAACGGCAAAGGTTTCTGAGCTTGTTGGCGCACGCTTACAGTTTAATAAGCCTGCAGCAAAAGGTCTTAACGTATACTTAGATAACGTTAAATTTATTGAAAAAAGCGACGATCACGTAAAAGAAGAGGGTGTTGTATTTGATTTCTATTCTGCTAGCGACGTAGAGTTATTAACAACCACGGTAAATATGTCTTATAATACCGAAGCAGATTACACCCTTAACGGAAAAGGCTCACTTAAAATAAATGCAGACGGCAAATGGCCAGAAATTCACCTTGACGCATCTCTTACAAGCTACTCAACCGAAAACGTTAAAAACGTTGTGTTTGAAGTTTACGTTGTTGAAGTTCCCGATGGCGGATATCTTCGTCTTGGCATCAACAATACAAACTATCAAAAAGTTTTACCTGCAGACGCAGGCAAATGGACAACACTTCGTGTTCCAGCTGCAGCTGTTAACGCAGAAAACCTTGCAAATATGGTGTTTAATATTTCTAAGCACGACGGCACTACATGGGTTAACGTTGGCGTAGTTTACATTGGTAAAATTTGGCTTGAATATAATGAAGAAACTTTAGAATTTACAGGCATAGAAGGTGAATATGACCTTAATATGTTCACTCCTGATAACGCAGATCTTTATAAAGCAAGCATTAACAGCGAAGGCGCGTTTGTAAGCGACGGTAGCGCATCTATTAAGTTTAGTGCGAACGCAAGATGGCCAAGATTCTATTT
Organism: Clostridia bacterium; assembly: GCA_017399665.1. The sequence continues at coordinate 14,626 of JAFQBR010000121.1, forward strand.
CAGCCAAACCTTTATTGATTGGCTAAATACAAAGGGCTACAAGAGAATTTCTTTTGAACTTTATATTGATGAACAAAATGCGGCAACAACTGTTGATAGAACGGAAGGTGTTTACTCAACAGCTACACCTGCATTAAATGAATGGGTAAGAATTGAACTACTAGTTTCAGAACTTACAACAAGCAAGTTTATTCAAATTAATAAGGATGGCGAAGGCGCTTGCAACTTCTACGTTGATAATATGAAGTATTATACAACTGAAGAAGATGAACACGTAAAAGAAGAGGGCGTTGTATTAGACTTCTATTCTTCTAAGGATATGGATTCGTTAACGTCTAGCTACATTTCTTACAATACGGCTGTAAGCAAAACGCTTAACGGCATGGGATCTTTACAAGTTACTGTAGAAGGTCCATGGCCAGAAGTTACCTTTGGCGCAAGCTTAGCAAGCTACTCAACCGAAAACGTTAAGAATATAGTATTTGAGGTTTACGTTGTTGAAATTCCCGATGGCGGATATCTTCGTCTTGGTGTAAACGATTCTTACTATCAAAAGGTTATGGCTGCAGATGCAGGCAAGTGGGTAACCCTACGTGTTCCTGTTGCGGCATTCGGTGAAAGAGAAAACCTTGCAAACAGCAAGTTTAATATTTCTAAGCACGACGGCACTACATGGGTTAACGTAGGTACTTTATTTATCGGTAAAATTTGGCTTGAATATAATGAAGTAATTCCTGAACAGCCTGAAGAAATTAACACAGGAGTTGCATACGCCTTTGATAGCGAAAGCGATATTAGCGGTATTGTTCACGCAAACGGCGTAACGGGTACTATTGTTGAAAAGGATGGTAAAAGTGCGTTAAAGCTTGCAACTTCTGGTGCATGGCATAAACTTCAACTTTCAACTGCAGTAGATGAAATGTTTGACGTTAGTACGGTTAACTACATATACATTGACCTTTACTTTGACGTTGCTTTAGCAGATAGCGAATATATTAGATTAACCTACTATGCATGGAATGGTAGCGGTTATGCGGAAAAGAACTACGATAAGTATATCAAGGCTAAACAGTGGACTACCGTTAAAATTCCTGTGCTAAGCGGAACACCTAAGCTTTCAGCTGTACAATTCCTTTTCCCAATTAGTAAAACCTCAGGATGGGAATCAGCTGGTACGACAGCTGGCGAAGCACTTTATATCAACGAAGTTGGTGTGGTTAGTAATACGGTAAGCTTTAATGGCTTTACAAACGGCGAAACAAATGCTGACCTTGGTATGTTCTATACCTCAAACCAAGACCACCTAATCATGCTAAATAGTAATCCAGCCTTTGTAAAAGAGGGTAGTCATTCAATAAGACTTACAGCAGCTGCAAGATGGCCTGCCGCTTTATTTACTCAAAGCTTTATAGATTGGTTAAAGGCAGAAGGCTATACAACGATTAGCTTTGAAATCTATATTGATTCAAACGGTTCTGCAACAACTGTAACAGCGATGGAAGGGGAAAAACCGGCAACATTAGTTTTAGATCAATGGGCAACGATAACTGTTTCGGTAGACTCTTTAACAAGCTCTACAAAGATTCAGGTAAACAAACCCGTTGCAAACATTCTAGACGTATATTTTGATAACTTTGTATTCACAAAATAATAAAGTTACCACACAAAAAAAGCACCGCCAAATTTTTTGGCGGTGCTTTTGCTTTTTGTTAATTTTTGTAAGTGTTTACATTTTGCAAAAAGAGTTTAAGCTGTCTGTCGTTTGTTATTTCTATAACCTTTGCCCCCTCTTCTTGCAAAATTTGTTTAATGGCGGGCAAACTTTCCTTTTTAAAGGCTTTAACGTATTGCATAAACTTGCGGTCATAGCGCTCGGGGCAGTTGTTTGCCATATCGGGGCGTGTTTTTCTTCTATTAAAAACTATTCTTTTTAAAACCCTAAGTCTGCAAACAAAAGAAGGGTAGTTTAAAAGAATTACTTTGTCGGCATATTTAAGGCGTAATTCAAGCGTTCGTTTAAAATTGCCGTCAATAATCCATTTGTCCTTTTCAAGCTCTTTTAAAAGTAAGCCGTCAAATTCTTCTTTATCTCGCATGACCCAGCCGTCAAGCCAAAATAGCTTGTCTAAATGAACAACGGGCAGGTTTAATTTTGTTCCAAGTAAAACAGATAATCTGCTTTTACCGCTACCGGGCGAACCTATAATTAAAATCCTTTGCATAAACATAAACCTCGCAGAAATTGAAAGTTATTGGGCATATACACAATAACTTACTATAAGGGGTAATAAGCGCATAAAATTCACTATTAAATTGTAATATTTTTTGCTATAATTTGTCAATAAAAATTTGAAAAGAGTTAAATATGATAGACAAATAAATCGCTCTATGATAAAATATATCTATTGATATTGTGCAAAAAATTATTTTTTGACTGATAATTTATGCTTTAGAATTTAGGAAAAATATATGAGTGAAAAGAAGAAGATTAAAAGAAGAATAGGGGATAGAAAGGATGCACGCCGAGTTCGCAAAATAGACTCTATGCACGCATTTGTGCCTTACCTTTTGCCTGGTAGAGTAGATAACGAAGCTGTATTAACCGAGTATGCCGACGTTAGCAATTTAGAAAAATATATTGCAAAAAAGAACGAAGATAATCCAGAGTTTAAATATACCGTATTCCACGGTGTTTTAGCTGCTTTAGCAAAGACGATATACCTGCGCCCTAAAATGAACTATTTTTATCAAGGGCATAGACTATACGAAAGAAACGATATACTATTTTCTTTTGTTGTAAAACGTCAGTTTGCAGATTCAAGTGAAGAAGCGCTTGCTATTGTTAAAATAGATAAAGAAAGCGAACTTTCGCCAATGGATCAAATGTACGGCAAGGTTAAAAAATTTGTAACAAGAGTTAGAAAAAACAATGAAACAGATGGCGCAACCGATATTATAGGAAAGCTTTGTAAACTGCCTAGATTTTTACTTAAATTTGTTGTTTGGGTACTTAAAAAGCTTGACTATTACGGCATTATGCCCACAGCTCTTTCAAAAGACGATCCATATTACAGCACGGTATTCGTAAGTAATTTAGGTAGTATAAAATCAACGGCTAGCTATCATCACTTAACCAACTGGGGAACAAACTCTGTGTTTGTTATAGTTGGCGAAATGAAGAAAAAGCAAGTGCTTGATAAAGATGATAACCCCGTTGTTAAAAAAGTAATACCTTTTGGTATTACGGTTGATGAAAGAATAGCGGACGGATTTTATTTTGCAAAGAGCTTTAAAATCTTTCGCCATTTAATTGAAAACCCAGAACTATTAGACAGGCCGTTGCATGAAGATATAGATTTCAAGGTGTAGCAAAAGACAAAAACCTTGCTATAGGTCGATTAAAAGTAAATACAAAAGCAATTCTTTGCTTAAGAAGGAGTAAAAATGAGTGACTATCAAAGCGCACCTTGGCTTTCTAGCTACGGCGATCGTAAATTTAATTTAGAATATCCCACAGGTTCAATAAGTACAAAGGTTTTACAAACCGCAGATGAATGCGCATCTTTACAGGCGCTTTCTTACATGGGCCGTTCAATATCTTATAAAACGTTAAAACAAAAGATTTTACAAACTGCAAACGCATTTGTAGCTCTTGGTGTAAAGCCAGGCGATATGGTTACAGTTTGCTTACCAAACGTACCGCAAGCAGTTTATTCTTTATACGCGCTTAACTACATTGGCGCAGTTGCCAGCATGATTCACCCCCTTTCTGCAGAGGGCGAAATCGTATTCTATCTTAACACGGTTAAAAGCAAATATTGCATAACCTTAGATATGTTCGAAAAGAAGTTTGCTAACATTTTAGACCAAACTTCAGTAGAAAAGATTGTTATTGGTGGTGTAGACGACGAGCTTGCTACGTTAAAGAAATGTATTTACCGCGCATTTTTAA
>JAFQBR010000122.1 GCA_017399665.1 Clostridia bacterium
ACTCTCCGCCAAAAAGCTTAAAGCTATCGCTATATGGATCAAAAACAGCAAGATCACAAAGTTCAATCTGAATTTTAATCAACTTTTCTTCATTTGGATATAAATACACCTTTTTATAGCCTTTAAGTTCTTTTTCTGGCTTAAAAAGTCCGCCTATAGGCGCATTAACAAATAGTTCGACTATTTCTGCGCCGTAAAAATCGCCTGTGTTTTTTACATTACAGGAAACAGTTATTTTGTCGTTTAATATCTCTACGTTTAAATCGCTATATTCAAAGGTAGTATAAGAAAGACCAAAGCCAAATGGGAACGCAGGTTTTTTATTTGCAGTAGAATAATATCTGTAACCAACAAACACACTCTCTTTATAAGCTTCCCATTCCCCTTTTGAATATTCACTATAAAAAGGAATGTCTTGATATTTTTCGGGCCAAGTTTCCGCTAGCTTACCACTAGGACAAGCTTTACCAAAAATAAGATTATATGTTGCGCTTCCGCCGTTTTGACCAGGCAGATACATATTAAGTATTGCGCTAACCTCATTTTTAAAAGGAAGCTCTACAGGTGAACCGCCAAATAAAACTACTACCACCTTTTTACCGCTTTGAATTACCCTATCAATAACTTCAAGCTGATTTTTAGGAAGGAACATATTTTCCCTATCGAACCCTTCGCTTTCTGCAAAATCGGTAAGCCCTGCAAAAATAATTACTTTATCCGCTTTACTTTCCTTTAATTTCTTTTCTAGCTGTAAAATTAGTTCTTCACTAGCATCGAAAGAGTTTTCTTTATACCCCTTTAAATATTCAAAGGTTGCGTCATTTTCTTCAAAAGCATTCTTTGGCGTAGTGATTTTTGTGCTGTTTATCATCGAGCTACCTGCGCCCTGATAACGCATTTTTTCAAACAACTCGCCCACGATAAGCAGTTTTTCACTTGTTTTAAGGGGCAATACACCATCATTTTTCATAAGTACGGCGCAGTCCTGCGCAATTTCGCCCGCTAATTTATGATGTTCTTCAAAGCTAAAATCAACAGCTTTATTGTTTTTATATTTTTCAACTAAATCAAGCACCCGACAAACGGATATATCTAACTGCTCTTCTTGTAAATCACCCGACTTTACCGCATCATAAATTTGCTTTCTGCAAATGGGATTATCGCCAGGCATTTCTAAATCGCAACCGGAAAGCAAGCTTTTTACCCTGTTTCGGTTAGCGCCCCAGTCGGTCATGGTAATTCCGTTAAATCCCCATTCCTTCCTTAATATATCGTAAAGATGTTTATTTTCGCTAGCGAAAGTGCCGTTAATCGCGTTATAGGCGCACATTATGGCATGTGGCTGACTTTTTTTAACGGCTATTTCAAAGGGCTTTAAGTATATTTCGCGCATTGCTTTTTTATCGCAAATACTTGAAGAAATATATCTATAATTCTCGCTATTATTAAGCGCAAAATGCTTAACGCACGCACCTACACCCATATCTTGCAGTCCCTTAATTTGCGCAGATGCAAGATTGCCTGCAAGCAAAGGATCTTCTGAAAAATATTCAAAATTTCTACCGCACAGTGGGTTGCGCTTAATGTTAACGCCGGGCCCAAGCAAAATATCTACACCATAGTTTAAACATTCTTTAGCAATAGCTTGCCCCATTTTATACAAATTATCTTCATTCCAGCCACTAGCTGTACAAGCAGCCGTAGGAAAGGCCGTTGAAGGCTGACTTTTAGAAACGCCAAGTTCTTTATTAGATAACTGCTTTCTAAGCCCATGTGGACCGTCTGCAAGGCTTATAGCAGGAATTTGCATGCGACTTACGGAATTAGTATAAAAACCCTCTCTGCCCGAAAGCAGGGCTATTTTTTCTTCTAAAGTAAGCGCATTTATATTTTTATTTTCTTGCATAGTAATACCCTTTTATTTTTGGCTCTGTCACAACAAACGGTTGATGAAATAAGTTTTATATACTTTGTAATTGTTTGTGCCTTCGCGTTATTTTACCTTACCATTGTACCATTACTTTATTAATTATGCAAGTAAAGTTAAAAATTTTTACTGCATAAAAAGCGCTTGTAAAATACAATTTTTAAATAGCCAATTTCCCCCACAAAAAAAATACCCTTGGAAAAATCCAAGGGTATTTTAATTTTTGTTTAATTAAAAGTAACTTATATTATTCAACATAATCCGTTACAAGCACGCCATTAACCATTAGATTTGTAATAGTTACTGTGTCATCTCCGCCGTTACCACTACTGTCTTTATAATAAGTGATATATATATCTTGACCAGCTTCTACGGTTAAAGTAACTGTACCGCTCTGTTCACCGCTTGCATTATAAACAACTGCTGAACCATTGTAATAAATATTAAGTTTATCCCAACCACTTTCTGAAGAAACAGCCCAATCAAATGTTACGGTAATTGTGCCACTTGCTGATAATCTCATACCAGCTGTTGAACTACCCTTACCCTTGTTATTGTTCTTCCATACACCGTCTTCGCAAACGAATTGATAAGATTCATTTCCAACTAATGTATAGGGAGCTTTATCTGTCCATGCACAGTAAATTGTGAAACTTTCTGTAATTTCGCCAACTGTGTACGCTTGAGTAAGTTCCGCATCTAAATACCAACCGTCGAAATATAAACCATTATTTGATTTAACAACGGGAGCTACGGAATCACCTACACCATAGTTAAGAACAACTGTATCTAACCCGTTTCCGTAAACAACTGTAAGAGTTACTTTTTCATCCCATTTAGCGTATACGGTTGTATCTTCAGTAGGAATAAATTCAGCAGGAACAGCTTCTACAAATTCAGCGTCTAAATACCAAGCGCGGAATACGTAACCGTCATTTTCAGGAACAGGAAGACCGTGCGCAATATTTTTGTTAACTGAAACAGCTTCAATATCTGCCTTGCCGTATGTTTCGTAAGTTACAGTTACCATAGGTTTAACAACAACTGCTGTGTAATCTGCTACTGTTAAAGTTACTTCGTAGTAAGAATCGCCAACGTATGCAAAGTGAGTATAAGAAGCGCCGTCTTCTGCCTTTGAGTATTCGCCTTCTACACCACCGATAGTGATAGTCTTAACACCGTTAACAATAATTTCGCCATCTGCAGCTATGTAAGTACCTTCAAAGCCGTCCATTGCTTGAAGTGAAGTTCCGTCGTGAGCAAATTTAGCGATAAGCGCGTCATCTGCACTGTATACGTAAACAGAGCTTGAAGTATAACACTCTACTGCAGTTAAGCTTGTGCCTTCACCTGTCTTGAATGATACGTTGAAGAATACTTCGTTATTATGAACGAAAATTGAATATGTTGTTCCTTCGTAGGTGTACTGAATAGCTCTTGATAAACCGTAATTCCAGTAAGAGCTGTTTGTATTGCTAGACGTTAAGTCTTCTGTTGTTAATGGATTAAAGAAGTATACTTGATTTAAGCCTTTATCTTTAATCCATTCAGTAATAATAATGCCCGTTTCGCTATCTAAGTAACCAAAGTAGCAGTCTGAACCAAAGTGGATTTCAAGATATCCTGTTTCTTTATTGTAGTTTTCAACTGTAAAGTTACCGTTGAATGGTGATCCTGTGCCAACACCTGCGCCGTCAGGTCCGATTTCGAAAGTATAAGGACCGGTTGAATAGCTCTTATAAAAGTAGATTGAACCTTTACCTGTTGTACTTGTATCAGTAAAACGAGTAATAGTATATGTGTTATAGAATGCAGGAGCTTCTTCCCACTTAGCGTAAATTGTTAAGTCACCTTCAATAGCAGAGCCAGAAGTCCATTCTGTACCTTCTTCAAAGGTTGCAGTTGTATACCAGCCAGCAAATGCCATTTTATCTTTCTTGGGAACTTCAATTTCTGCTACGTCGCCAACAGAGTAAACGATTGAACCGTCTTCTGCGCCATTGTTATAAACTAATGTAAGTGTTGCTTTAACTTTCCATAAAGCGTAAATAGTATCGTCTGCTGTGGGAACAATTGTTGCACCAACAGGTTCTGTACAAGCTTCGTCGTAGAACCAGCCGTTAAATACGTTAGTAGCGTGTTCTAAAACAGGAAGTGTGTAAGCAATATTAACGTTAAGAACTTCACTTGCATCTTCTGCATACGCGCCACCAATCATAGTGATGGTTGCCATGGGTTTAACGATTTCAAATGAATCGCCATTTAAAGTAAGTTTGTAATATTCAGCAGGATCTGCAAAGTAAATGTCAAAGTAATCAGCGCCATCAACTACTGCGTAAGTACCTTTCTTTTCGCCGTACATAATACCGCCAACACCGTCTAATACAACGCTTTCTTCGCCGTTTACGTATGTACCAAAGTATGCGTCTAGGTCAACTGTATCAGAATCAGCAGAAAGGCTAGCACCTTCAGATGCAACTGAAAGAATTGTGCTGTTTGTATCTAGATCTATAACAACTACTACTTTTGCATTTTTAATTTCAGAAATAGCTAGAACGTTGCCGAAACCATCTTTAATTACTATATTGCTATAAATACGTTCGTTAGTAATGATAATATCTTTATCGCCATCAGGTGTAGTAACCGTTGCAAATTTAGCATAGTAATTTCTTACTGTACTACCTGGTGTTTTTGCCATTTCTACGCCGTAGTAAGCAGAGATTGCTGCTGTAGCGTTATTTTTAGCAAGTAGATAAATATCTGTACCAATATCTGTTGCACTCTTAGAATAAGGAATAGCAATAACTTCAGAAGCTTCATCATACCACATTGCGTATGTGCTACCAGATGAATCCTTAAACATTATTTTTTGAGTTGCAGGATCATAGCTAACAAGAGTACCTGAACCACGTGATTGAACTGAACCGTTTCTTTCTAATGTTAAGTTGCCCTTTTCATCAGCGCTAAAGGTATAACCAGAACTGTTAGAGCTTAAGCTCCAAACTTCTGCACCATTAAAGTGTCCGTAATATGCAGGTAGATCATCCCATTTAGCGTAAATAGAAACTGTACCGTCATCTTCGCTTACAACTGCATCTTCAGGAAGTGCTGTTTCAAAACCAGCATCAAGATACCAACCGCGGAAGATTTTACCAATTTCAACGTTTACACCGTATACAGGTAAGAAATCACCAACAACGTCGCCTGCACCAAGGTAAAGAACCTCGCTATCGCCAGCTAAAACGCCATTTAGATTAATAATAACTTTTGCCTTCCATGTAGCAACCAATGTTACACTTTCAGCAGGAATATAAGGATGTGCAACGGGTTCGCCATTATACGTCCAACCCTTGAATGTGTACATTTCGTGAGTGGGAACAGGAAGTTCTATTGCAATATTTTTGTTTGTTTCAATTGCGTTAACAGTTGCGTATTCGCCACCGTCAAAGCTAATTGTTACCATAGGCTTAACAGCTGTAAAAGAAGCGCCATCTAAAACAACTTCCATATATTCGCCGTTAACGTAAACACCAATGTTATTTGCGTTAACAACGTAAGTACCAGCTACGCCGTTTAAAGTAGCAACGCCTGCACCGCTTAAAGCAAGTGTATCACTTGCGTTTGTATAAACGCCTTCAACACCGTCTGAAACAACAAGCTTACCGCTTTCTGCATCTTTAGCAAAGCCAGCGATAAGTGAACCGTCTTTTGCTAAAACTTTAACGTTTTGAGCGTTGTAGCATTCGTTTGCAGCAATAGCGTTACCGCTTAAATCAACAAAAGATACGCCAAAGTATGCTCTATCGTTATAAACAAAAATAGAATATGTAACACCGTCAAAGGTATATTCAATAGCGATAACACCATCCCATGCAGAAGAAACTGCAGTAACGTTTGTTAATTCAGCGTCAAAAGGAGTATAAAGGTTAACGTTATTGTAAGTATTATTTCTGGGAGCAATGATTAAGCCAGATGCAAAATCAACCCATGCTGTGCTTGTGCTTACTACGTTTTCCCAATCGTAAACGGGGTTACCGTCTTCATCAACAACAGGACGTGATTCCCAAGTACCTTCTTCGGGATCCCAAGATTCAGGGTCTTGAACGAAAAAGTCTTCTTTCTTTTGTTCGTACCCTTCAATGCGGATTTCACCGGTTTCAGCGTTTACCATAATGAATTTGTAAGCACCCCTGAAAGGATATGCACTACCTGCGCCAAAGCCATTTTCATCTAAGGTAATTTCTGCAGTCTTCCAAATGTAGACACTAATAGGACCGTTTTTCCAGCCTTCGTCATCTGCGTCAAAGTTGATAGCGTGATAGGTCTTTCCGTCGTAAGGAGCAACAAGACTCATAACAACGATTTCAACCTTACCGTATGCGCAAGAATATGTATCCTTACCTGCACTTTCGTAAGTGGGAAGAACGGTGTGTTCTACTGTCCAAATAGTAGCGTCTGTTAAAGCGGGAACTTCTATTTCTTCGCTATCGCCACATTCGCAAGAGTGAACAGCCTTACCTGCACTTGCAAAAGAGGGCTCAACAGCCCAGCTGAATTCACCATAGTTGTGAGGAACTAAGGGAAGTTCAACTTCTACGCTGCCGTAAACTGAGGTATAAGTTTTAATACCGTGTTCTTTGTGTGTAGAGGGAACTTCAGTTGCACTCCAAACAGCATCTGCTAAAACGGGAACGTCTACTTCTTCAACGTGACCGCATTCACAAGCGTGAGTTGCTTTACCTGTAGCAGTTAAAGTAGGTGCAGCAGTTAATGTGTAGTCACCGTAAGCGTGAGGAATAACCTCAAGAACAACTTCTACAGCGCCGTAAACTGAAGTATATGTAGCAAGACCTGCTTCGTAGTGGTCAGCTTCGTCAGTTTCTACGCTCCAAGCTTCATCTGTTAAAACAGGAACGACCACTTCTTCAACGTATCCACATTCACAAGCGTGAGTTGCTTTACCTGTTTCGGTTAAAGTGGGTTTTCCGGTTAAAGTATATTCACCGTAAACGTGAGGAACTAGTGGAAGCGCAACAGTAACTTCACCGTAAGTACTGTTGAAAACCTTTTTACCTGCATTGTTGTGGTCAGACTCTACAGATTCAGTTAAAGTCCAAACACGTTCGTCACTTAAAGCAGGAATTGCTATTTCTACTCTTTCGCCACAGCTTTCACAGACCTGAACGTATGTACCTTCTTTATCAAGGGTAGGTTCAACGTCCATGAACCAATCGCCCATAGCATGGAAGTGCGTACAAGCGAATAGTGAAGAAAGAAGCATCATAACAACTACAACTAAAGATAGTTTGCTTCGTTTCATAATTTTACCTTCCTTTAAAAAATTTTTTTCTTTTTAATAGGCAGAATCATAAAAAACAGTTCATTTTTTATGCTGTCGTTAATTTTATATTATTTAAAGCGGTTAAAAAGCAAGTTTCCTTCTAAAAAAGCACTCGCTTTTTAACGCAAAAATAATCTAATAATTGAAAATTATTACTTATAGCCTATCAAATTACGTTTTTTTTGTCAATCGTATGATATAAGCAAGTTTTATTTTCATAAGTTTTTGGCAATTTTTTTACAAATTTACCACAATATACAGTTAATTTAAGCCTATTCTGCCACAACGTAAGTAAAAGTGTTGCCTATTGCAAAATATCCGTGTGCATCAGACTGTAAGCCACCGTTGTTTTCACATACTAACTCGTTTACAACAACTACGTTAGAGATATTGAACACAAATGTATATCCGTTAACTGTAACAGTTACCTTCGTTCCATTTACTCCGTACGTGCCTTGAGCCGTACCGCTTGGGCAAAAGTCGGGGGCGTATTTATCGGTTACGCAAGATTCATCACCGCTATCGTGTTCTGAAGAAAGTGAGGTTACAGTCACCTTTCCGTTTGCAGAAAATTCGAACGTCGTGGTTGCCAAATACATATATTCGCCACAGAAGAAATATAAATCTGCGGTAAACTTTTTGCCTGCAACTAAAGTAGAATCAAAGGCTACGTCAATCTTTTTATAGGTAGAATTAGCAAGGTTAATTTGATATACCGTAGGATTATTGTTTAAATATACTGTTATCTTGTAGTTTCCGTTTAAAACGTAAGTGCCAGCAGTACTTCCGTAAACAGCCTTTCCAAAACCGTCTAACTGTAAACTTTCGCCCTCGCCTGTAAACGTGCCACGGTGTCCGTCAGCAAAGGTAAGCCCTGTTCTAACGTTACCCATTTCCGCAATTTTAACAAAGGTTTCACCGCTTGGCGTACTAATTTTAAGTATAGAGCCAACAGCCATTACAGCTGTTCCGCTTAAAACTTCTACCTGAGCAATTTCCCCACTAGCAGAGGTTTCTGCTTGAGAAAGAATGTAAACGTTTCCGCCCGATAACTCGAACGCCCTTAAAATGGTTGTACCTCTGCCAACGATATACGCTCTACCTGTAGTGTAATAATCAATATAGCTCAAAGCTCCGGTTGCGCGCACTCTTACAAGACCGTTTGCAATAAGCTCGCCTTCTATACTTGAAGTGCCGTTTTTACCGTAAACTTCTGCACTAAAGCCGTTATCTGCAATCTTAATTGCACCAACGTAAACGCCGTTATCGCACGCAATGGTCAGCCTACCATATTCGTCTATTATTAGGCTGTTTTGTGGATAAATAACACCTGCGCCGTAAACAGAAATTAAAGGACTACCCTCGTTTACCTTATCTAAAACTTGAATTGCATAGTAGGCGGTTATCTTCTCGCCGTAGAACTCTGCATTTACCGTTAGCTGATAGAAGCCTGCCCTTGTAAAGTCAACCTTTTTTGTATCTAAATAAGAAACCTTTTGGTCGTCTGTTAAAGCACCGTCCTTAGTGATAATTTCAATAGACCTTAAAAGTTCTGGCATTGCAACAGTTTTTGTTGCCTTACCTATAGTTTCAATATTTACGTTAACGATAATACCCGATTGAATGTATCTGTTAACAAGTACCGCAGAAGGGGTAAGCCCAAGTCCGTCGTGAACGGTAAGTTTGTTGCCGAAGAAATCAACAGAGAATTGTGCGCTTTTACCGTAAGCAAAGGTAGAGTTAACGTTTTTATAAGTTATAGTTACGATATTATCAAGCTTACTGTAAGTAAAATCGGTTGTTGCGTAGCTCTTGCTGTTAAAATTGATAAAACCGCTACCGTAACCGTCAAACATAACGTATGCGTTATCCGTTTCGTAATAGCCAAGTAAACTATCGTGCGCGATATACTCAAAGGTTTTCGCTACAGGGTCAACCTTAAATTTGTAGGAATAGAATGTATCGTCGCGTACGTCTACGTAATAAAGCATTACTTCCTGTTTAATATAATCAACACCGCCGTTGGTCATTGATGCAATTTCGTATGAAGAAGCTTTAAATATTTGCGTTGTGCCAATTCTTAACGTAAACGCTTGATATTGGTCTGCAGACAGCGTTGCATTTTGACCGTCTATCGTGCCTCTAAAGGTCATTCCGGCATAAAGCTTTTGCGCATCTTCAGGTCTTGCAATTTTACCCGTACCTGGATCGCTTAAAGTAAAGCTGTAAGACAGTCCGTTCATTGTAAATATAGACGTTTCGCCCGTTTGACCGCTAAAGCCTTCTGCAAAAGCACCTTCGCCCCAGCTTAATTCGTAAACGGTGTCTGACATTATTTTGGAAACAAGGTGAATTTTTAAAGCATAAGTAAGCTTTTCTTTTGTTTGCTTGTTTTCAAGAATAAATACGTCTAAAGAATAACTGCCGTAATTATTATCTAAAACGTAATTTTCCGTACTGTTAAGCACAAACTTTCTTGAAATTGTCCATGTTTTTTCGTTAAAATAGATGTATGGACGTTTATCTTCGTAATAGTTAAGCTTAATAGCGTTATCAGGGTCTATAACGATAATTCCATTTTCATAATAAAGTGTGTGTATGTTTGATTTATACTTAAACACAATAGTTTTTTCGTCTATTGCGTCTAAAACCTCCGCCTTAACGCCCTTTATGGTTATTTCGCCTGTTTCGCTTATAGACATAGGTCCAACGTGACCTTTAGTAGTTACTTCTTCATCAAAATACCGGTCGGGAATGGTGTATAAATTCGTTCTGTACGTGCCCTGCATTTCCTTACTTAAAACTACTACGGTTGCGCTTTCTGTTAAGCCAAGATAATCAATTTCAACAGTATATACGCCAGGTTTAAATACGTCTATTTTACCGGTAATCATATCAAACGTAACTTCTACTTGCTTTCCGCCTTTAGTTACGGTAAATAAGTCTGTTGCCATAACGGTAGTATCTGTAAACACAACCTTATTAGTTGAAGTAATTACTACGTCTGACTGCACTATAACGTCAAATTCAACGGTAACGGGGGTTGCATTCACGCCGTTAACGTAAACCTCTACCACTACCCTTTGAACTGCAATAGAATTAAAGTCAATAGGTGTTGATATAACCTTTGCATAACAGGAAATTCTATCTACGTATGCAGGATTATCCGTTAAGGTTTGCATTAAACCGTTAATTGTAAGATCTATATTTCTAAAAGGATTATAAGAAGTAGTACCTTTGGGAAGGGTTACTCTTTCTTCCTTTACGCTAAGCTCATATTCGTTTTCTACTACCTGATAGGTTATTTCCTTTTCGTAATAGTCGAATTTGGCACCTGATAAAGAAAGTGAAGATTCGTTATAAGGTATAGTAAGCTTTGCAGTATAGCTACCTACTGTATTAAAATCTACGTTAGAAACATCTATGTAGCTTGAAATAATTGTAAATCTAACGCCGTTAATAATAACAGAAAAATCCTTTTCAAAAGCATAGTTTTGTTTGTTAGTACCCTTTAAAATTACAATGGTATCTGCCGTTTTATAGGATATAATAACACCGATTACTACCTCTACGTTGGCTGTTGCCGTTTTACCACCGTAAGTAAGTGTAATTGTGTTATCGCCTGCCTTTGAGTAGTCTATACTACCCGAAATCATATCTTGAGTAACGGGAATAATTTGATCGCCCTTTGTAATTGTGAAAAGGGATGTTAAATCTATTGCCCCACTGTTTGGATAGGTTTGTATATTTTTAGCGTTGATAACCAATTCGCTTTGGCTAACAACGGCTACTTTTGCACTTTTTCTTGCTGTTGAGTCATCTAAAGTATAACTAAATTCAATTTCAACTTCCTTACCCACAGTTACCCCTTCTAATGCAGTAAGGTCTAACATGTTTGTGGTCACGGGAACTGCTTTTCCATCTACGAACAGAGAGAATAAAGTGGTATAGTCAAAGTTATTAAGCTCCGTAATAGCTATTTTACATACTTTGTATGTAACCGCTACTACTATATCGTGTTGATTTGTAACGTTAACCGTTAATGTTTCGCTTTTATCGCCAAACGTTACCTTTACGGTATATACGCCGGGAATAGCTGAAACGTTACTTTCAACCATATCTTGGGTAATTGCCACCCTTTCACCGTTTATTTGCGCGGTGAAAAACGCTAAATAATCATAGTCGAGCGCGTACGCTTTATTAACTGTTATTTCGCTTTGTGAAAGTGAAAGTGAATAATCGTTATGAATTACGGTTACCTGCTTACTTGCGCTTTCTTGTTTATAGTTACAAGAAATTACGTAAGTGCCGGCTTCCTTTTTTAGATTAGTAAGGTCAAGGTATTCTTCCTTTACTTCTACCGTAGCGCCGTTTACCGTAATTTCAAAATAAGCGGTAAAATCGTGCTGGTCAAGGTAAATATCTTCAACCTCTACGTTACCTTCAGTTGCGGTAACGCTAACAACCTCGGCAGGAATAACGGGGGCGGAGGAAGATGAGTTTTCCTCCCCGCCACCTGGTGTTCCACATGCCGAAAGGGCAAAAGTAACCAACATCATGGCTAAAAGTATTAATTTTATTAGTTTTTTCATATTGGTTACCTTCCTTTCTTATAAAAATTATCTGTTTAAAGTCCAGTCGCCTAGCTTATAGAAATCAATAAATAGATATTTAGTGTTGTTGCTTTCGATGGCAACCATAATTTCGTCGTTGATGTAAGTAATCCACTTGCTTGCTCTGCCAGATTCGCCACCTGTTAAATCTGTGTTAGCAGCGCTTCTTGTAAAGCCGTATTTTGTAAAGGTTGCGTCTAAATGTTCAACTAATGCGTCAAAGTCTTCAATTCTATCGTTTTCGTCTAAACGAGATTGTTCAACAGTTAAGTTAATGCTAATCCAACCTCTTTTAATAGGA